>NVRR01000072.1 GCA_002732675.1 Sneathiella sp.
TGCTGATCACCGTCAATATGTGCCGCGAGCGTAAGTATGGTGGAAAACCGGAACATATCCGTGATGGCAACTTCTTTATCAAAAAGCTCTTTGAGCCGTCTTTGCACCTGCACAACCAGAAGTGAATGCCCCCCGAGATCAAAGAAATTATCCGTAATCCCAACCTCGTCCATGCCGAGGGCCTCGCACCATATTCTAGAAATAGCGGCCTCAGTATCACTGCTCGCCTTGGCATTTGTCCCCTTCGCTTGCGCACGCGGTTGTGGCAGCGCCTTACGGTCAATTTTCCCGTTAGGCGTTTCTGGCATAGCGTCAAGGACGACCACCTGCGACGGCGTCATGAATTCCGGCAAGATCTCCCCCAGTTGAGCGCGTACTTCCTTCGGGTCAATCACGTAACCCGGCGCCACCGTGGCAAAAGCAACAAGCCGCTTGTCACTTGAGCCGCTTTCAAACACGGTAACCGCCGCATCCTTCACTTGCTCTAATGAACCGAGTGCCGCTTCGATCTCGCCAAGCTCAATACGATGACCGCGGATTTTAACCTGGTTATCCAAACGCCCGTGAAATTCCAGCTGGCCATCGGGCATATGTCGCACCAAATCGCCGGTAAGGTAAAACACGCCATCGTCTGTCTTCAAAAACCGTTCAGCCGTTAGTTCCGGCCGATTCCAATATCCATCGGCAACTCCATCGCCACCGATCCAGAGTTCTCCCGCCACACCGGAGGGTATTTCCTGGCCATGAATGTTGCGCACGGAATATATGGTATTGGCGATGGCCTCTCCGAGCGGAATACTATCGCCAATTTCGTCAAGCCGCGCGACTGAGGACCAGACGGCGGTCTCCGTCGTGCCATACATATTCAGCAATGTTCCATTAAGATGCCGACGCAGGTTGCGGGCGAGATCCAGCGGGAAGCCTTCGCCGCCGACCATCATCGTCTGTAAATGGGCCAGCGCCGTCCGCCCCGCTTCTTCCGCCACAAGAAATGACGCCATGGACGGAGTGCATTGAAAATGTGTAATATCCTGCTCGACTATCTGCTCGGCGACGGATGCCTGTCGGGCCACACCGCCTTCGGCGATCAAATTGTCCTTGAGCTGGTTTATATATTTAAGATGCTCCAGCGCCAAATCCGTATCGACGCCGAAATCAATCAAGCAGCCAATCTCGTCGACACCCATCTGGGCAATTTTACGGACGATCTCCTGGCAACTTTCCGGTGTCCCGAATAATCCGCTTGTCTGGTAATATCTCTCAAAGGCATGGGTCAGAAGGGCATCGGTTTCTTCTTCTGTCAGCTCTTCCTTTTCAAAGACTTCCTGGGGCGTCAGGCCCGTGCTTTCCGCCTTTTGTTTAAAGGTCGGCGAACTCCAGGAGGCGCGGCGCAGCAAATCGACAGAGCTTTTCAAGTATTCCTTCATAGGCTCACGTACGGTTTCACGCACATGATCTTCATCTTCACCCACGAATGTATGAAGCATAAGCGAGACCTTACCCATGCCCGGATGACCGGCTTCGCGCCAGGCAACGCGATACGCGCGGATTTTCTCGGCGACATCCTCAAATTTCTGACCCAAAAGATGTGTCAATACATAACAGCCCTTTTGGGCCGCCGCCGCAAATGTCTCGGGGTTGCCCGCCGCCGTTATCCATATCGGAATATCACCATTCACCGGACGCGGCAGCGTGGTGACCTCCACATCCTCACCCTTATGGTTGGGAAAGGTGACGCTCTCACCGCGCCACAGCGCGCGCATCATATCGATGCCATCCAGCATCACTTCCTTGCGGTTTTCAAAATTCTGCGGCTGCAGGATAAAATCATTGGGCTGCCATCCACTGGCGACGGCGATGCCGACACGGCCGTTCGAAATGTTATCGACCAGCGCCCAATCTTCTGCAGCGCGCACCGGATGATGCAGTGGCAAGACGAAAGAACCCGCCCGGACATCAACATTTTTTGTCACTGCCGCGACCGCAGCAGAGCTGATGGTTGGATTTGGATAAAGCCCGCCAAAAGCATGGAAATGCCGCTCCGGTGTCCAGATCGCCTCAAATCCGTTCTCATCGGCAAATTTCGCGCCTTGCAGAAGAAGACGATAGGCTTCCGGGCCCGTGCCGGAAACCTCAGAGGCAAAATAGAACAGGCTGAAGCCCGGCACGGTTCCGCTCGACGCGCCATCCGTCTGCAAGACAATCGTATAGCCGCGCGCCAAGGTCCAGAAAATCTCGAGAACCGATATATCAAAGGAAACTGAGGTTATCGCCAGCAGCCGAACTTTTCCGTCTACCGGAACGGTTAGGTCCATGCCGGTAAAGAAATTTACCAGATTCTGATGGGTCACCATGACGCCTTTGGGGATACCTGTGGAGCCAGAGGTGTACATCAGATAGGCAAGGTCGCCGGCGCCACCTGACGGCGGGACAAAACCGTCGGCGCTCGCATCGGGATAAATAGTTTTGGTCGGATCGATGCGGAATTTAAATTCTGTCTCCGGGCTTGCGACAATTAACGGAGCCGCGCTGTCTTCAATCATAAAGCTGACCCGATCCGCAGGATATGACGGATCAAGAGGTAAATAGGCGGCGCCGGTTTTCAGGATTGCCAGCATTGACACGACAAGATCTGTCGACCGTTCGAGGCATAACCCGATTACCTTGCCAGGTCCGGCGCCCCGTTTCATGAGAGCTGCGGCCAGATTATCCGTCCGCCGATCCAGCTCCGCATAGCTGAGAATGTCTCCCTCAGCTTCCAACGCCGTCTCGTCCGGGGTTTTACCGATTTGCACGGCGATGGCCTCCTGCACGCGGAGGTCCCTTGGATACTCAATGCCCATTAGCGACATTTCGCTATTGCCCGAAACCGGTTTTGCAAGCGGTAGCTCTTTTAGTTTTGTCGAACCACGGCTTACGAAAGCCTCCAGAAACAAACCAAGATCGGCGCCCATAGCGTTCAAAATGTCTTTTGCATAAAGCCCGTTGCGCGCCAAAAGACGAACGCCGCCTGACCCAAGGGCAAGAACAACATGCCGGTTCGCGAGAATTTCCTCATCACGCCCTTCATCAGGCGATACCGCATATGATAGGGTCGAGAGCGCCGTCTGCCGCTGCTGAGCATCGGAAAGACGGACAATAAGATCAAGACTGCGCGGTCCCGCTGCAGCCCCATCGGCCTTCTCCGCCTTAAACATCGCCGTGACGGCATCAGCGGAGGCTTCAAAATCAAGGTCCAGGGTGACCAGCTGATCCCGAGCGAGAACGGGATGGCGATTTTCTGCATCGACGTCACAAGCGCAAGACACCCGCTCCGCACCGTTTAACAGGCCAATCCATGCCAGAAAACCGGCTGTCGCCTGATCCGCATCCAATCTGCTTTCCATTGGAACAGCAACATGAACAGCACCGGAAACTGTATCCCGATTACTCGGATAGGGAGACTGAATAGGCCGTGCAGCCAGGAATTTATCCTGCCAATAGCGTTCAGCATCCGCCGTCTTTTTCGCAAGATTGTCAGAAATAGATGTCAGTTGCGGAACGTAATCACCGCGGCTAAAGCCGAGGCCCGCTGGCCGTATAAAGTCTCCACCAGTATCTTTGAAGTTAGATAGGGTGACATCATGGTCTTCAGCAGAAATCGTCAATATGTTGGCGTCGATATCAATTATTTCACCGGCCCCCCCAGAGGCAGGCCCATCGGACAAACCGATAGATCCGACGAGGAATATTCGGTCTCCGGTCCATAGTTTCGCGCATCCAATCGGGTTCGCATAGTCCCCGAAGTCCAAACCGCGAACCAGGCGCGAAAGCGCTATTGCAGGCTGACAAAAATCCAGTACCCCAAAATTTTCCGGCCGTTTGGACGGCGCATAAAAGTGACGCTCACCGGACTGGTCCTGTGGCTCAAGTGTCTGGTCGAACAGTTGTTGGCAAAGCTCCCGAAAGGACGCAAGCCCCGCTTCATAGCATTTCGCATTGAGGGTCATGGAGGTTTCATCATCTGCGATGGAAACCTCCTGACTTTTCAGAAGACGTCCGGCGTCCATGGTATCTGTAAGCTCATGCCAGGTTACGGCATGTGCCGCCGCGCCTTGCATTATCGCCCAGGAAGTTACATTTACGCCGCTATAGGCGGGCATCGGGCCGTCAAAAAAATTGATCGCCATACGCGTAGCCGGCACCGGAAGATCATGCGGGAAGATGGTCAGATTGACGATACTGAACAGATATTCGAACGAGAGATCAATGAGCCCGGTATCTTGGGGTGATGTGAAGACAGGAATGTCCTCCGCCTCGGCCCAGTCACAAACACGCGGTTCATGGCTTAAAATACCAACAATTTCGCCGCCTTTGCTGCGAAACTCTTCGGCGCATTGCACAAGGAGTGTCCCCTCACCAATAAATAGTCCGTTCATTGCTTCATAGATTCCCAAATAGTTCTGCTTGTCAGTACGGATGCCGCCTATAATTTAACTATAGCCACCAGCTCTTTATTATCCCTTAACAGGCCAGAGGAACTTAACGAATATGGTCGAAGACCTGGGAACTGAATAAATCGGATTGTCGGTCGGTCAATTTTGGAACGCTAAAGACAAATATATCATGAAATGACCCCTGAAACGCGAGAGGGAATCTCATAGCATTCTGATGATATCATAGATTGACGCCAGATAAGAAGAGAGCCGGATCAATTCCCGGAAACAGAATCCACATTCCCAAAAATCTCTGTCAGTCTGTCAATATGTGTGGAAGACAGCTGAGCCCCGCAAATCGACGCGATATTCTCCGTTAAATGGGGAATACGGCCTGTTCCGGTCAGCGTGACATGCGCACCGGGTTCGTGACGGCAATAACGGTACGCCGCGTCAATCACTGAGCGCGCATCCCCTGAATTTACTAGAAAATCAAGCGGATCCTCCAGATCCAACAATGAGGCATCTACGACACCCTCAGCGACCAGTTGCCTTACGACAGCACGCAGCTCATCTTTATTGCCAAGGGCGCGACGGACAGCGAACATAATCAGGGTTCCGATATTTTTATCACGCGTTGCCGCAAGCACACGCTGCCTCGCTGACTGGTTGATCATGTTAAATCCGGCCATGATCACGTCCCAATAGTCGTCTTTCAGCGCTTGCATCATCATGGCATGCTGTGGATCAACAATGAACCGTTCCGTCAGTCCTAAAAATCTGATCTTGCCTTCGGCCCGCAACTCCTGAAGAACCGGCACATGGTCCTGAACGCACTGCGCATATTGATTTGGCGCAACACCATGCAGATGCAGAATATCGATAGCCTCGGTGCCAAGCCGCTTGAGGGAAGCTTCCACGCCTCGCTTAAAGTCCGACGGCGCGACAAGCGTGTCCCCGAGAGAGTTGTCGCCGCTTGGCACAACAGGAATTTTTGTGGAAAGAACGACCTGATCGCGTTTGCCCCGGATCGCCTTGCCGACAATCTCTTCGGTTCCGTAAGCAGCTGCCGTATCGATAAAGTTGACACCCATATCTATCGCGGCGGAGACAACGGCAACGGACTGGGCCTCTGTATTGCCGTAGGATTGACCGAGGCGGCTATGACCGCCGCATCCAAGGCCGGCAACACTAACTTTCAGGTTCGTTCGTCCAAGAGTGACATAATCCATGCGCTGCTGCCTTTAAATTTAATCCGCTGTTGGTATATCCTGCGTGAATTTTGGAACATGATAGCCTTTCTGCACGGCCGGACGGGCGGCAACCCGGCTATACCAGGCCTTAACATTAGGATAGTCGTTCAGATCGATGGTCTGCCATTCAAACCGTGAAATCCAGGGCCAGATAGCAATATCAGCCAGGCTGTAGGTGCCCACAATGTAGTCCTTCCCTGCCAACTGCGCGTTAAGAACCCCGTAAAGACGTTTGGCTTCGGCGAGGTACCGGTCCTCCGCATACGGCGCTTTACCGGGATTAAATTTGGTGAAATGGTGCACTTGCCCACACATGGGGCCAAGCCCCGCCATCTGCCACATCAGCCATTCCATCATTTCCCAATAGGTATTTTCATCTGTCGGGATCAGATTGCCTCCGGCTTTTTTGGCCAAATAGAGCATGATGGCACCAGATTCCATCATCCGAACACCGGTTTCATGGTCAAAAATCGCCGGAATTTTGCCATTCGGCGCAATGCTGAGGAAATCCTCAGCCTGCTGCTCCCCTTGTGTGATGTTGATGGATTTGACCGCATAATCGAGGCCAAGCTCTTCCAGAAGAATGGAGATTTTCCGGCCGTTAGGCGTTGTCCAGGTATAGAGATCAATCATAAATTCGGCTCCCAGCTATTATCAGATTTTATTTGAGGGCTTGAGGGCTGAACGAGGCCGGAATAAGAATTTTGTTCTCCTGATGTTGCAACAATGGCCGTATCAGAACCACATATTCCTGCCATTCCGGCGCCTGCATCAATTCAGCGCGGCGACGGGTTCTTTCTTCAAAGCTTTCGTAGCCCCATAGATGCACGATCTGGTTCAACGGCCCGATTTCTGTGAAATAATAACCCAGCATGTTCCCAAGAATACGGGTCTGCACTGCAAGGCCCTTTTCTTCATACAGCGCCAAATATTCTTTGGTTTTCCCACCCATTAGCGTATAAATTCGCTCGTCTACGATCATGTCAGCATTCCTTTAGTTGTCATTATTGCTTATTTGGCTTGGGCCGCTTCGCCTTGTGCCCGGGCGGCAGACAAACTCTGGTCCGGCGTCAAGACTTCCGGATCCACGATAAGTTCGATCACGGCAGGCCTTTTACTATCAACAGCTTGTTCAAAAACAGCCTCAAAATCTTCTGTTTTCAGCACTTTTTCACCAAAAGCTCCGTAGGCGCGGGCCAATGCCACAAAATCCGGGTTGACCAAATCCGTCGTATAGACACGGCTAGGATAGCCCCGTTCCTGATGCATCCGAATGGTGCCAAGCATACCGTTATTGACAATAATAAAAATCACCGGTGCGTTGAACTGCATGGCCGTTGCCAGTTCCTGGCCAAACATCATAAAACAGCCATCGCCGTTAAAGCTGATAACGGTGCGCAGCGGATCAACCAGCTTCGCAGATATGGCCGCAGGAACGCTGTAGCCCATGGCACCACTGGTCGGTGCGAGCTGGGTGCGAAAAGATTTATGCTGAAAGAACCGGTGTGCCCAAACCGTGTAATTTCCCGCCCCGACGGTTATAATGGCGTCTTCGGGCAGCTTTTTATTAAGGTAGCTGACTATCTCGCCAAGATTAACGGGCCCCGGAACCTTGGTCGGCTGCAACCGTTGCAAATAATCCGCATGGGCACCTTCCACCCAAGCTTTACGCTCCGGCGCATCGGACGGCACCAGTGCAGCGGCAAATCGCGCAAATTCCGGCATGGTGGCGTTAATGGCCAGGTCCGGCAGATATACCCGCCCCAATTCCTCGACCCCCGGATGAACATGCACCAAGTCCTGTATCGGGTCCGGCAATCCCAGCAACGTATATCCCTGTGTTGTCATTTCGCCAAGCCGCGGGCCTACCACCAGCAATAAATCGCTCTCCTTAATACGTGTCGCCAGTTTCGGGTTGAGCGCAATGCCGACATCACCCGCATAGTTGGGATGGCGATTATCAAAACAATCCTGCGACCGGAGGGAGGCGGCGACGGGAATATCATGGGCCTCTGCGAATGCCTGAATATGGTTCACAGCCGCCTGCGTCCAGGTTGGCCCGCCAACAATCATCAGGGGTCGCTCGGCTTTTTGAAGGCGCGCCGCCAGATCCGTCATGGCATCTGTCGTCGGCGACAATGCCGGGGCCTTTGCCGGTCGGCTGATATCGGCGACCGGCACTTCATCGGTCAACATGTCTTCAGGCAATGCCAGAACCACAGGTCCTGGACGCCCGGATAATGCCACATGATACGCCCGGCTGATATATTCCGGGATGCGGCTGGCGTCATCAATTTGCGCTACCCATTTCGTCATTTCGCCAAAAACCCGTCGGTAATCCAGTTCCTGAAAGGCTTCTCGGTCAATCATACCGCGGCCAACCTGACCGATGAACATGATCATCGGTGTGCTGTCCTGAAATGCTGTATGCAGGCCAATGGCTGCGTTGGTGGCACCGGGTCCGCGCGTCACCATGCAGATGCCGGGCCGCCCCGTCAGCTTGCCATAAGCCTCCGCCATATTGGACGCGCCGCCTTCATGGCGAGTGTTGATCATACGGATGCTATTCGCGTGATTATAAAGACCATCAATCACGTTAATATAGCTTTCGCCGGGGACACAAAAAACCAATTCGGCGCTCTGTATGGCCAGCTGATCCGCCAGGACTTGTCCGCCTGTTCTTAATTTCAGCGTTTCTGACATTGTTCTTCCTCTTGGAGTGACCAACAGATGTTCCCCGCTCCCTTAGTATGGTGATTAAATATCGTCACCACTCCCTCGTATCAGAAGCGACTTGTCCGGTCTATGTTTGAGGTTCCAAATGAGCAGGCTGATAGAAAGCAGAACCATCACAACCGCGGCAATAGGCGTACAACGCCGCCCATCATAAACACCGGCAACGCCAGCATGATGCAGAAAAGCGGCGTTATCTCGTCCGAAATCGCCTAAGACTGCGCGACACTGGTTTCTGCGCCTCACATTCATTCCTTGTAAGACGCAAATGCACCAATTCTCCGGCGACCCTAACCGCCAGGCCCCAACCGCATATTTTCCGGCAGGAAGGTAGCGAGCTCGGGTACGAAAATAAGCACGAAAACCATCAACACCATAATCAGGAACATCGGAATTGCCGCCTTGGCAATAAAGGTCATTTCATAGCCGGTCATCCCCTGCAACACGAATAGGTTAAAGCCGATGGGCGGTGTGATCTGCGCCATTTCGATGACGACAACGATGAAAATCCCGAACCAGATCAAATCAATACCGGCTTGCCGTATCATCGGCTCAACTACGGCCATGGTCAAAACAACGGAAGAAATCCCATCGAGGAAGCAACCTAGGATAATGTAGAAGACAAGGAGGACCATCAAAAGCTCAAACTTCGACAGATCCAGCGACCCGATCAAATCGGCAAGCCCCCGCGGCAAACCAGTAAAGCCCATGGAAAGCGATAAAAAGGAAGCTCCCGCGAGGATCAATGCGATCATTGCCGAGGTCCGCGTCGCCCCCATTAAACTTTCCGAAAAGGTTGACCAGTTGAGCGATTTCTGACCCGCTGCCAGAATGAGTGAGCCGACGACGCCAAAGGCAGCGGCCTCGGTCGCCGTCGCCAAACCGAGATACATGGAGCCGATCACTACCATGATCAGCAACAGGACCGGGATCAAAAACCGTGAGTTCTTGACCTTCTCGGCGAAGGTCATTTTAGGCTCTTCGATAGGCTGCCATTTGCTGGAGAACTTCGAATAAAGAGCCACGTAGCCCATAAACAAGGCCGCCAGAAAAAGCCCTGGCAAAATACCGGCCATAAACAGCTTTGTAATACTCTCGTTAATGGTCACGCCGTAGACAATCAGGGTAAGCGACGGCGGGATCATTAGCCCCAGTGTCGCCGCACCGGCCAGTGTTCCGATCACCAGGGTTTCCGGATAATTGCGTTTTCGAAGTTCCGGGATGGACATCTTGCCGACCGTGGTCAAGGTCGCCGCGGAGGAACCCGACACTGCGGCAAAGATGGTGCAGCCGACAATATTGGTATGGACAAGACCGCCCGGCAGCCGGGCTAACCAGGGCGCCAGTCCTCTGAACATATCCTCCGATAATCGGGTTCGATGGAGGATTTCTCCCATCCAGATAAACAACGGCAAGGCCGTCAATGTCCAGCTGGAGGAGCTGGACCAGATAGTGGTGATCATGGTGTCGCCGGCGGGCCGATCGGTAAATAGTTCTATGCCGATAAAGGCAACGCCCAAAAGTGCCAGACCAACCCAGATACCTGTGCCTAAAAACAGGAACAGGATGAACAGGAACAGGGCGATAAGCTGAATTTCGTCCATCTCTCTACTCCCCGTAGCTCTGTTCGACGACATCGGATTTTATCCGATGATCGCCTGAGATGAGGACATGAACGAGATGGTCGGTAAGAGCGATGGCAAAAACAAGGCCGCCGATCACCATCCCCATTTGCGGGATCCAGATCGGTAGTGCGTCTTGTCCCTGGCTAATTTCATTAAACTTCCAGGACCAATAAGTTGCCTTTATCGCGTAATAGGCAAAATACCAGGCGAGGGCCGTACCAATAGTAAAGCACCAGGTTTCCAGAACCCGGCGCATCTTCGGGCCGACGGAATTAATCAATATACTGACGCGAATGTGCGATCCGCGATTTAGCGCATGCGCAAAGGCAAAGAAAGAGGCGGAGGCCATGCAATAACCGGCATAATTCGGGGCACCGGGGAAAACCTCCCCAGTCCAGCGGGCCAGCATCTGCACCAATATCAGTGACAGGATGGCGATTAAGAACACGGCCGCGACAATGCCGCTGGCAAGATAGATCATGTCCAGAAATGATCTGAGTTTTTTGAGTGCAGATGCCATGGATGTCCCCTCCCAGAAACGTCATGCCGGATTGTTCTTCAACGCTCCCTTTAATAAGAATGGGGAATATTGCTATCCCCCATTCTTGGTCGTCGTCCTATTTCATTTTTTTATAGGCTTCGATGATGGCGGCACCATCCGGCCCGGCTGCTGCCAGCCATTCCGTTGTCATGGTGGCACCGATGTCTTTAAGCTCACCTGTAAGGGCTTCGCCAGCAGGACCAACCGTCATACCGCCTGCTTTCAAGCCATTAAGCGTGAACGTAGTATATTCAACTGCGCGCCATGTCCCCGCATATTCAGCAAGCTCCGCGCAGCCACGGATGACATTCTTGTTCGCATCACTCGTATCATTCCAAACGTCTTTGTTGACCATGATGTAGTTGCGCGGCAACCAGGCATCGACTTCATAGAAATGTGTGAGGCTTTCCCATACTTTCCGGTCATAGCCGGTGGAGCCTGAGGATACCATGGATTCAGCAACCCCAGTCGCAAAGGCCTGTGAAATTTCAGCAGCCTCAATAGTCACGGGCAACATACCAGTGAGTTCGGCAAGTCGTGCCGTCGCGTTATTATAAGAACGGAACTTGATGCCCTTCATATCGGCAACGCTGTTGACTTCTTTCTTGAAATACAGGCCCTGAGGTGGCCAGGGAACGGAATAAAGCAGGACCAGATTTTGCTCTGCCAGTATTTTCTCCATGGTCGGCTTCGCGGCCTTCCAGAGTTTCGCCGCATCATCAAACGACGTTGCCAGGAACGGAATAGAATCAACACCGAAAACAGCATTCTCATTCTGATGGCCGGACAATAGTCGCTCACCTATCGGCGCTTGTCCTGTTTGAACTGCCCGTTTGATATCGCCGCCTTTAAACAACGAGCCTGACGGATGGGTGACAACTTCAATATCGCCGCCGGTGCCGGTGGTAATACATTTCGCAAATTCAGCGCCCGTCGCTGAATGGAAATTGGAGCCGGAATAGGCCATGGGCATATCCCATTTTTCCGCCAGCGCCGGAGCGGCCAGTATGGCAACCCCAAGCGCACTGCCGAGAACGGCTTTTGTATATTTAGCGATCATTTGTCTTCTCCCTGTTTTATACTTTAAATTTAGACCTCTTCTTTTTCTAACGGCTCGTTATTTGT
>NVRR01000073.1 GCA_002732675.1 Sneathiella sp.
CGCTTCGCGCTCCGTCCTGCCGCGCTGGACAAGGGTCGTTATGAAAGGTTCGCCGCCTTTATGAAAGCACAAGGATTAATCGACACAATCCCGCCATTGCAGAGCTATGCTATTGCCATCGATTAATATCCCAACCGCTATTGAACGTCCCGATTACTCGGGGCGTTCAATTTCGGCAACCTGGGGTCCCTTGTCGCTATCACCTATACGGACGTTTAGCCGCTGTCCCGCCTGAATTGGCAGTGCTCCTTCGCGCCGGAGCGTTTCCATATGTACGAAGATATCCGGGGTTCCGTCGCCGCGGGTTAGAAAACCGTATCCCTTGACGGGATCAAACCATTTCACTTCCACATCGACAAAATCACCCTGTGCCTGGATGGCCGGATGGTTCGTGACATTACTTTCCGGGACGGCACGCGGTTCAAACGGAACCGCTGTCGAGGTATCGATATCAAGTATCTTAATTGCCTGAAGTCCTTTGGAACGGCGCACTACTTCACAGCTGACGCTGACACCTTCCGCTACATACTCATGGCCTGCTTCACGTAAACAAGACAAGTGAAGAAAAATATCCCCCGGCTCATCATTGGGGGTTAAAAAACCAAAACCTTTTGCCGTGTTGAACCATTTGACCCTTCCTGTCAGCTCAAAGGATTCTTCACGCGGCTCCGGTGTTGTTACTTCCTGTTTACTTCGCAGCTGTTCAATTTTAGCTGTCATCTGTTACTCCCACTCTTGCGAGACCCGCGTAATTTTAATCTCGCTGAAAGATCAGTTTAACATAATATTAAACATAAATTCAATATCTGCGTTTTTCATACAATAGTCTATGCAGGTTACTTCCCTTTGATTGCGTGCCGCCCGCCACTGTCGCCCTATGACTGTGCCCCATAGTTTCAATCTGTGACTATCTATGATGGTCAGGGCATCGAGATAACCATTTGCCGTATACTTTCCCTAAAAACGAGCTGTAATGCCTCTTGCGGCAAGCCGGGTCCCGTGGCATAAACGTAAAAAATGCGGCATAGAACTGCATCAGGGCAAGATTATCTGGGAGTGCTACGGGATTGTTAAGAGCAGTTAGTCTATTTCTTGTGCTAATGGCGGTTTGGCTCTTGCTGTCGGGCCATTATACGCCCCTCCTCATCGGTTTTGGTATTGCCTCCTGCTTGCTGTCGGCACTGATTGCCTGGCGAATGGCTGTTGTCGATCATGAAGGACATCCTGTTCACCTTGGCCCAAAAATCATCGTCTATTGGGGCTGGCTGTTGGTCGAAATTTTCAAGGCAAATCTGGATGTGGCAAAATGCGTCATCTTCCCCGCCAAATATCTGCGCCCGGTGATGTTCACGACGAAAGTGAGCCAGAAATCTGATCTTGGTAAAGTCATCTACGCCAATTCCATTACCCTGACACCCGGAACGGTAACAGTCGATCTCGATAACGATACAGTCATGGTTCATGCTCTCACAGAAGCCTCCGCCGACGGAATTAAAAATGGCGAAATGGACCGCAGAGTGACAGCCGTCATGGGGGAGACATGATAATATATGCCATCACGGCAATTGCCATCATGGTCAGTATCGCGCTGGCTTTGGGACGGGCAATTCTCGGCCCCACATCATATGATCGTATTCTGGCGGCAAATGCCATTGGCACAAAAACCGTTTTGCTGATCGGCGTTTTGGGATTCGTCTCAGGGCGACCCGACTTTCTCGATCTGGCGCTGGTTTATTCTTTGATGAATTTTATCGGGACTCTGGCCGTTCTCAAATATTTCAAATTTGGAACCTTGCGCGGTCGCCTCTCTGATTCCGGGAAGGGACAATGATCGATCTAATTCTGGACACGACGACATGGGCCCTGTTGATCGCCGGGGGATTGTTGCTGCTGATCACCGGGCTTGGCCTGCTGCGGCTTCCGGACTTGTATACCCGTATACATGCGGGCGGCATGGCGGATACTCTGGCGACTTTCCTGATTTTTGTCGGACTGGCCCTGCAAAGCGACGATATCTTCGTCACCATCAAGCTACTGATGGTAATTGTATTCGTTTTCTTCACCAGCCCAACCGCTTCGTATGCATTGGCCCATGGCAGCTATGTTGCCGGGTTGAAACCGCAGCTGGATGGATTTGGACCGCCGGATGCGCATGCGGATGATGAAAAAAAAGACGCACCGTAGAGTAAACTGGGGGATAGGGTTATAGGTGAATTCGTCGACATTTTTTTGATGCTCCTCCTGATCGCAGGGGCGCTAACCGTGCTGACCGTGCGCAATCTTTTTGTGGCAACCATGATGCTTGGGATCGTTAGTTTCCTCATGGCGCTCATCTTTGTCAGTCTGGATGCTGTCGATGTTGCCTTTACGGAAGCCGCCGTCGGCGCTGGCATCAGTACTGTGCTCTATATTGGCACTCTCGCCCTTGTTGGTGCTCAGGAAAAACCCGGG
Organism: Sneathiella sp.; assembly: GCA_002732675.1. Taxonomy (GTDB): domain Bacteria; phylum Pseudomonadota; class Alphaproteobacteria; order Sneathiellales; family Sneathiellaceae; genus Sneathiella. The sequence goes on from NVRR01000073.1 coordinate 2,452, forward strand.
ATAAAATTCGCGGCAGGCCCCTTGGTAACCTGCCTTGCTGTCGGAGCCGTGCTTTTCTACGCAACCAATCAGATGCCGCCATACGGCAATGCCGATAATCCCATCCATACCCATGTCGCCCCGCGCTACATTGACGTCAGTCCGATCGAAATCGGCGTTCCCAACATGGTCACCTCTGTTCTGTCCAGCTACCGTGGATATGATACCTTCGGCGAAACCACGGTTGTTTTTACAGCGGCGATTGGCGTGCTTCTTATCTTGAGCCAGCTGCGACGACGAAAAGAAGACGAAGATGAAGACGCGGAAAAACCTGCCCGAAAAGGGCTTCGCGTCAGTTTGACCGGGCTTGGTAGTCAGCATGATCTGGTCCCACATGTGGTGGCCAAGCTATTGATTCCGTTTATATTCGTTTTCGCCCTCTATGTGCAGTTTCATGGTGACTATGGTCCAGGTGGCGGATTTCAGGCCGGCGTGATTTTTGCGGCGGGCTTTATTCTCTATGCTCTGATTTTTGGCCTGCAATATACCCAGAAGGTCCTGAGTTCGACTGTTGTTCTGTATTTACTGGCCGCGGGTGTCCTGCTTTACGGCGGTGTTGGCATCGCCGGTATATTACTTGGCGGCAATTTTCTGGATTATAATGTACTTTCAGAAAACGCAGTAAGTGGCCAACACCTGGGAATCTTATTGATCGAGTTTGGCGTCGGTACCACTGTGGCTGCGGCCATGCTGGCAATCTTTTATGCCTTCGCAGGCCGGGCGGAGCCTGTTACCAAAATGCCAGATCAGGAATAGTATATGTTTTTTGATCAGTTCAATTACTGGATTTTTATCGTGCTCCTAATGATCGGGCTTTATACGGTCATGAGCCGCACCAATCTGGTCAAAAAGATGATCGGGCTTTCGATGTTCCAGACGTCGGTTTTCCTGTTTTATATCAGTATGGGGAAAATTACCGGCGGCACCGCACCGATTGTCGTTGAAACCGCCATCGGCGCGCCAGAGACTGTTTATTCCAATCCGCTCCCGCATGTTCTGATCCTGACGGCCATCGTTGTCGGTGTGGCAACGACGGCCCTTGGCCTGTCACTGGTTGTCCGTATTAACGAGACGTTCGGCACCATCAATGAAGACGAAATCCTCGAAATGGAGGATGACACTTAGTATGTCTGTATTTGGTTTTCATTTTGCAGCCCTAGTGGTTGTCTTGCCGCTGATATCGGCGGCTTTCTCTGCACTGCTCCGCGGTAAAAACCTACCTTGGGCCCTGACGACTATTGTTAGCGCCCTCTCCTTCTATATGAGCATTCAACTGCTGATCGAAGTCTCTGCGAACGGACCCCTTTCCTATGAAATGGGGAGCTGGGCTCCGCCTTGGGGGATCGAATATCTGGTGGATCCGCTCAGCGGCTTTATGCTGATGATCATCAGTGGAGTCAGCACGGGCGTCCTTCTGTTCGCACGCGAAAGCATCGCAAAAGAGGTTCCGGAAAAGCAGCTGGGGATGTTTTTCTCCGCATATTTGCTCGCCCTGGCCGGCATGCTTGGTATCTGTATTACGGGAGATGCTTTTAACATCTTCGTTTTCCTGGAGATCATGTCGCTTTCCTCCTATGTGCTGATTGCCATGGGTGCCGGTAATGATCGCAGAGCGTTGACGGCGGCCTTCCAGTATCTGATTATCGGTTCCGTCGGCGCCACATTTTTCCTGATCGGCGTCGGCCTGCTCTACATGATGACCGGTACTCTCAATATAGCCGATCTCGCTTCACGTTTTTCCGAGATTGAAGACACCCGTCCCGTGCGCGCCGCTGTCGGCTTCCTGATTGTTGGTATTGGCATTAAACTCGCCCTCTTCCCGTTTCATATCTGGATGCCCAATGCCTATACTTACGCGCCAAGCATTGTTACGGCGTTTTTTGCCGGAACGGCGACCAAGGTTTCGGTCTATCTGTTTATCCGTTTTATCTTCACCATCTTCGGCATCGATTTCAGCTTCGGTGTCATACAGCTGACAGATATCCTGATGCCGCTGGCGGTGCTGGGCTTCCTGTCGATGTCAGCGGTCGCCATTTTCCAAAAAAACCTGAAACGCATGCTCGCCTATTCCAGTGTGGCGCAGCTTGGTTATATAGTCCTTGGTATTGCACTGGCGAACGAGACAGGGCTGACGGCCTCCATCGTTCATATCTTCAACCATGCCATTGTCAAAACCGGAATGTTCCTCTCTGTCGGGTGCATGTTCTACGTCATCGGATCACCATATTTGAAGGATTTGAACGGGATCGGACAGCGAATGCCGATTACCACCTTTGGTTTTGTTCTGGGCGGGATCGGCCTGATCGGGGTACCACTGACACCCGGTTTTATTAGCAAATGGTATCTTATTTTGGCAGCGCTGGAGCGTGGAACCTATGTCAGTTATGCGCTTGTGGTCGCCATAGTATTTTCCAGCCTGCTGGCCGTTATCTATATCTGGCGCGTTGTTGAGGTTGCCTATTTCCGCGAGCCACCAGAGGGGAGTACAAAAACAGAGGCACCCCTTTCGATGCTAATCCCGACCTGGATTTTCATCCTCGGCAGTTTCTATTTCGGCATTGAAACATCCATCAATGTCGGTTTCGCAAAGGCCGCAGCAGCCTTCCTCTATGGGGGACAATGAGATGATATTTTCCCTTGAAACCCATGTGGTACTCGCCCTTCTCATTCCGCTGATTGGTGCTTTAGGCATTGCGCTCGCCCACTCAGTTCCGAATATCCGTGAGAGCATTACATTGGTGACCGCCGTTATTCTCTGCGCCAATGTCTTTAGCATTCTTCCCTCAATCCTGGCGGGGATCGAGCCCAGCGTCCTGCTTGTGCAGATCCTTCCCGAGATTGCCCTGAGCTTGAAGGTTGAACCGCTCGGTATGACTTTTGCCTGCGTGGCCTCGACCCTCTGGATCATCAATTCCATTTATTCCATCGGTTATATGCGCGGGAATAAGGAAGCCAAGCAGACCCGCTTCTATATCTTCTTTGCCATTGCCATTGCCGCAACAATGGGTGTGGCTTTCTCCGGTAACCTGTTGACCCTTTTCGTGTTTTACGAAGCCCTTACTCTCTCGACCTATCCCCTGGTCACCCATAAGGGGAATGAGGATGCACGTAAAGGCGGGCGGATTTACCTTGGTATCCTGATAGGCACCTCCATCGGACTGTTGCTCCCCGCCATTATCTGGGTCTGGAGCCTGACGGGGACGGTTGATTTCGTCAAAGGCGGCATCCTGTCGGGCCATGCCAGCGCCGTGGTCACCGGTATTCTGCTGTTCCTGTTCATGTATGGTATCGGCAAGGCGGCATTAATGCCGATCCATCGCTGGCTTCCCGCCGCAATGGTCGCGCCGACACCGGTGAGCGCCCTGCTGCATGCCGTGGCCGTCGTCAAGGCCGGTGTCTTTTCGGTGTTGAAGGTCGTGGTCTATATCTTCGGTATAGATTTCCTCACGGAGACCGGCGCCGCGGAATGGCTGATGTATGTGGCCGCCTATACCCTGGTTGCCGCTTCGGTAGTGGCGCTGACCAAGGATAATCTCAAAGCCCGCCTCGCCTATTCGACCATCAGCCAGCTTGCCTATGTGGTGCTGGCGGCATCTATGGCGACTTCTTTGTCAATTACCGGCGGCGCATTACAGATCGTCATGCACGCCTTTGGCAAGATCACGCTGTTCTTTTGTGCAGGGGCGATCTATACCGCTGTCCACAAGACCGAAATCAGTGATATGCGAGGCCTGGGGCGGCAGATGCCCTTCACCTTTATCGCCTTCCTGATCGGAGCCCTAAGCATTATCGGCTTGCCGCCGCTTGGCGGGAGCTGGAGCAAATTTTACATGATGATCGCCGCGGCGGAGATTGATCAGCTCTGGATCATGGGCGTATTGCTGATCAGCTCGCTTTTAAATGTCGCCTATCTGCTTCCCATCGTTGCGCGCGGATTTTTCTACCCGCCGCTTGGACAGACCGACCCGCCTGTTGCCGTTGGGTATGAAAAATCTGACTTTTCCTGGAAGGATATCAAAGAGGCGCCGTTTTTCTGCGTGTTGCCACCTGTTTTGACGGCGTTTCTTTGCATTGTTCTCTTTTTCCTCGCGGATCCGATCGTTAGAATGATCGAACCCATCGTGACACCATAGGGACGGAAATCATGCCAAAACCTGATGATGAAAAAAAGTACTGGCTGGATGACCCGAAGAACCATGACAAGATCTTCTACGGGGTCTTGGTCATTTGTACGCTGATTGCCATTCCAGATGTCCTGTCTTTGCTGAACATTCTCTATCACAAGCATATTGAATTCGAGATGGAGAATATTTTCGAATTTTACTCCCTCTATGGTCTGGTGTGCTACGTCGGCCTCGTCTTGATCGCCAAACAGCTGAGGAAAGTCCTGATGCGCGACGAGGACTATTATGATTGAAGGCCTAAATCCGGCATTTATCTTCCTGCTTGGCGCGCTTCTGGTGCCGATCACGAGCGGGATTGTTCGCTCCGTAATCATGCTGTCAATTCCCGTCGTTGCGTTGATACAGCTCTATACAATGGGGCTGGGCGTCTGGGGACAATATGAATTCCTCGGCCTGTCGATTGAGATGACCCGTATAGATCCGCTCGCCCGTGTATTTGCGACGATCTTTTGCATTGCGGCCTTCATCGGGACGATTTTCGCCCTGCATGTCAAGGACACCATCCAGCATTTCATCGCCGTAATCTATATGGGCGCGGCCCTTGGCGCCGTCTTTGCCGGTGATATGATTACCTTGTTTGTCTATTGGGAACTGACAGCGATTTCGTCCGTCTTCCTGATCTGGGCGAGTCGTACGGAACGGGCCTATAAAGCGGGTATGCGCTACCTGATTATCCAGGTGTCATCAGGTGTTATCTTGCTGGGCGGCATTATCCTCTATTATCAGGATACCGGCTCTATCGCTTTTGAATATCTCGGGCTTGGCAGTCTGGCGACGGGCGTCATCCTTGTGGCCTTCGGTATCAAAGCCTGTTTTCCTTTCCTGCATAACTGGATGCAGGACGCTTATCCGGAGGCGACGGTCACCGGTACGGTTATCCTCTCTGCCTTTACGACTAAGCTCGCGATTTATGCACTGGCACGGGCCTATCCCGGGACCGATATTCTGATCCCCATCGGCGGCGTGATGACGGTCTTTCCGATTTTCTTCGCGGTGCTCGAAAATGATCTCCGCCGGGTTCTGACTTATTCGCTCAACAACCAGCTCGGCTTTATGGTCGTCGGCATCGGTATCGGCACGGAGCTCTCTCTTAACGGGACCGCCGCTCATGCCTTCGCCCATATTCTCTACAAAAGCCTGCTGTTTATGTGTATGGGAGCGGTTCTGTTCCGGACCGGAACAATCAAGGCATCGGAGCTCGGCGGGCTTTATAAATCTATGCCGGTTACGACCGTCTTTTGTATTATCGGCGCCATGTCCATTGCCGCTTTCCCACTGACGGGCGGCTTTATCTCCAAAGCGATGATCCAGTCGGCTGCGGGAGATGGCGGCATGTTGGTCATCTGGCTGGTTATGTTATTTGCCAGCGCCGGGGTGATGGACCATTCCGGTATCAAGATTCCCTATTTCACCTTCTTCGCCCATGACAGCGGCAAACGAGTGAAGGAAGCCCCGCTCAATATGCTGATCGCCATGGGGATAGCGGCATTTCTCTGTATTGCCATCGGCGTGTTCCCGGACGCACTCTACGCCATTCTGCCTTATGAGCCGACTTATCATCCCTATACAGCGAGCCACGTTATTACGTCGCTGCAGCTCCTGTTCTTTGCCATTTTGGCCTTCGCACTGCTGATCCGGTACAAAATCTATCCGCCTGAGCTAAGGTCGACGAACCTTGACTTCGACTGGTTCTATCGGGTCCCATTGAAAAATCTCATGCTCGCCATAGGCCGGCTTATTGCCATTGTCTGGGCATGGGTAAGTGCAACAGCGAATGATGCCGTGCAGAAAATCATTACCGCAACGGCTGATACACACGGCTACGGCAAGGTCATGGCGCGGACAACATCTTCTGGTGTCGCGGTGACCATTATCGTGGCGGTTTTGGGATTTGTTGTCGTTTTTTTCTATCGCTAGGAGCTAATTGAGAAGCGGGCTATTTTTGCTGACAATGCGCTTTGATGGTATCCATTTTGTCACGGATCGGCCGTCTGCAGTAAACCGAACTTCCTGATGGGCATTCGGCGCTGCTTTCAAGGTTGAACAACTGGCTTCAAAGGCCGTACCATCGGGGAATTTGTTAAAGGCATTTTCGTTCCCGAGTGCTGGCCACCCAGTCTTATAGGCCGCCGCCATTTCCGCCAGAATAATCTCGGAATTTCGCCCCCGCGACAATGCGGCCTTCATGGCTGCATCATGATACAGGATCAAATCCAATTCGGTGTCAGATTTATCTCGGCAAATCTGCCAAATGGTTGTGAGAGTCTCTTCGGCGTCGGCATTGAGGGCAACGGCTGTATTAAGGCTAAAACCCTGCTCTAGCGCTAAAAAAATATCTGGCTCTATGGGACCCGCGTCCGTTGCCAAAAAAGTCGCTGGCATAAGCTTTCTCTGCTCATGGCCCGCCGCATAAACGGCTTGAGCGAAATACAGCAATTTGATCAGGAATGCTGGGTCAACAGGCCGGCCAGAAGCCTGAGCTGCCGCTCTTAACCAGTACAGTATATCAAAAGAAGATCTCGTCGTCGGGCGCATTCATTACCTCATTCCTGTCTTAAAACATGATCAGGGTACGAAGTAATGGTTAATTGATACTTAACAGCAATGATATCAGGCGGAGATGAAACAAAACGGAAAAAATTTCATGCAGATTTTATGAAATAGTACTACTTTAAGGAGTATAAAACGATTGTATAAAAATCGTCAGCGTCGTAACTTCCACGCTTTAACTCGTAACAGTGGATTAGCCTTGATGAGTAATTTTACGACGTCTTTGGAAAATGTCCAGCATGCGCAGCTGAATGATCTCGTATTCTATTGGAAGCAGATCAAAAAAGGCCAGCTCATGCCGCTTCGGCAAAATTTTAATCCGGTCGATGTCCCCAAATGCCTCCGCCATATTGTGCTTGTCGATGTTCAGGATGGTGATCCGAAATATTATATTCGCCTGGCGGGCTCCTCGATCAATCCGATGTATATGAAACCAATTACCGGTAAATATATCGAAGAATTGTCATCGGGGAAAGATCGCGCCGACATTCTCGCGCAATATAATCATACGGTTGAGCACCTGATCCCCACCTATATGACTGGCGTGAAGAATACACATGTCGGTAATAGCGTAAGTTATGAACGAATTATACTGCCCATAACGTCAGATGGAAGAGAAGCAGATAAGTTGCTTGTCGGTCTTCATTTTTTCAATGTGAAACAGCAATTACTGGACAGGGCTATCTTCAAAATCTGACCAGATCATCCTGCTTGCCCTTCTGAACCAGAATAGGGTAGATTTGAAAAGCAAAAAATAAATGTCGGGGGAAAATTATGCAGATGAGTGGCGAGGAACTAATTAGTGCTTCCCGGGAAGAAGTTTGGGCAGCCCTTAACAATCCGGATCTTTTACAGCAAGCTATTCCTGGCTGCCAGGCTGTGGAAAAAACCAGCGATACTACCTTTGCAGCCACCGTTAAAGTCAAAATAGGGCCTGTCAAGGCGACCTTTAAGGGGAATGTAAGCTTAAGTAACATTGACGCCCCCAATGGCTATACGATCACCGGCGAAGGCAAAGGCGGTGCTGCCGGTTTTGGGAAAGGCGGCGCTGATATAACTCTGACAGATGCTGATAACGGCACACTTCTGTCCTACGAGGTGACGGCGTCCGTGGGCGGAAAGATGGCGCAAATCGGATCACGTCTTATTGATGGCACAGCGAGAAAACTGGCGTCCGAGTTTTTTGCGACTTTTAATGAGCTTGTAAGCGCCGGATCCGCACCCTCATCCGACGAGCCCTCCACCGTGAGTGACATATCACCAAGCCCGGCTGAAGATGAGCCGACAACGGCTCCAACTGAAGACGAGCCCTCGCCCGGCTGGAAGCACCCGTCCATTCTCATTCCAATGGGCGTCATTGCCGCCGTGATATTATATTATCTGGCGGGCAGATGATCCCCCATTCCAACTTTAATGATTTCTCGGCTTGACGACACACCCTTTCGCATGGAAACTCTTCGCAATAATGGTAAGTAAAAAATTCTCAGAATAATCAGATAAGAACGAGATGACGCTGATCGCAACGACGATCGGCCTGACGTAAACCAGGGAGGAAAACATATGACATCCGTTACCATGACGGTGAATGGCAAATCCGTGACGGCAGACATTGCGCCGAACACACTACTTGTCGAATTTATCCGTAATCACCTGCGTCTAACCGGCACCCATGTCGGCTGCGATACCAGCCAGTGCGGCGCCTGCACGGTGCATGTCAATGGCGATAGCATGAAATCCTGTACGATGCTGGCCGTTCAGGCCGACGGTGCAAATGTCATGACTATCGAGGGTCTGGCCACCAGTGGCGAACTGCATCCGATGCAAGCTGCCTTTAAGGAAAATCACGGCTTGCAGTGCGGCTTTTGCACACCGGGTATGATCATGAGCGCGGTCGACCTGGTCAATCGCAATCCCAATCCATCGGAAGAGACAATAAGGGCCGAGCTGGAAGGCAATATCTGCCGATGCACCGGATACCACAACATTGTCAAATCGGTTAAAGCCGCGGCGGAACATATGGGAGGATGATCAATGTCAGTCGAAAATGGAATTGGCGCCTCGGTTAGGCGCAAAGAAGACAAAAGGTTTATTACCGGAAACGGCAATTATCTGGATGATATGAACCGGGTGGGACAAGCGTATGGCTATTTCCTCCGCTCGCCACATGCCCATGCAAAGATTAACAGCATCGATCTGGACGCCGCGAAGGCCGCACCGGGTGTTGTTGATATTTTCGTTGGCGCCGACATGGCCGCCGACGGAATTGGCGGACTGATCTGCGGCTGGGGCATCGCCAGCAAGGACGGTTCAGATTGAACAGGTTGGTGCGAAACTGCGTGCCATGATGCCTTGGATTTCAGCCGGCAAAATGGTGGATAAAGAAAAGAACTGATTTTTATCACTATTTCAATAAAAAAGGCACGCTT
>NVRR01000074.1 GCA_002732675.1 Sneathiella sp.
AGATGCCTTCTGCGTCTCCCGTCTTGGCTCCCGCTGGTCCGGTGCTTACGGGTCCTTGCCGCGGAAGACAGATTTCGACGCCATTCTCAACCGCGCGCAAGGGATAGCATAAGGGCCCGGTTAACCGCCGCTGCGATAATTTATCAGGGATCGCATTTTCTCGTCCGAGCCGGATGCCGGACGAACAACCACGTCCTTGGCACTTAAAACACGGCCATCCGCAGCCAGCACATGAACGGGACGGATGGGTTGCTGGGTTTTCTTATCCAGCAGTTTCATGCGCGGCCCGGCGTTATTGGGCATATATTTATCTCCCCACGCCATAAGGGACAGCAGCACCGGGTAGAGATCGAGGCCTTTTGTCGTCAACACATATTCGAAAGCTCGCCCGTCCAAATGGCTTTTGCGTTTTTCCAGAATGCCGTTTTTGGTCAGTGATTGCAGCCGCGCGCTTAGGACCGTGGGGGAGATTTTGAGCTGAGTCTGGAAGTCATCGAACCGCTTGATGCCGTGAAAAGCATCGCGAATGATCAGCAACGTCCATCTCTCCCCAATCTGGTTCAAGGTTTGGGCAACGCTGCAATCAAGTTTTTTTACGTCCAGTTTACTCATCGTCAGCGATATCACTCCTCAGGAATTTAACGGGCGGCAATAAATCAGTTGCGGCGTGCGTCGTCTCCTCATATAACTACATTTATAGTAGCTAATTGGAGATATCTATGCAAACAAGAATAACAAAATTATTTGGTATCCAGCATCCGATCATTCAGGGTGGCATGCATTATGTGGGCTTTGCGGAGCTGGCATCCGCCGTCTCCAATGCGGGCGGCCTTGGCATTATTACGGGGCTGACACAAAAAACCCCGGAAGATCTGGCGAAAGAAATCGCTAAATGCCATGAAATGACCGACAAACCCTTTGGCGTCAATCTGACATTCTTGCCAAGTTTTACATCCCCACCCTATTTTGAATATATCGATGCGATTGCTCAAGGCGGGGTCAAAATCGTCGAGACAGCGGGCCGCAGCCCCGAAAAGTATTTACCGCCTATGAAAGCGGCGGGCATCAAGATCATCCATAAATGCACCTCGGTGCGGCATTCGTTAAAAGCTGAAAAAATCGGCTGCGATGCGGTCAGTGTCGATGGCTTTGAATGCGGCGGGCATCCGGGTGAAGACGATATCCCCAATATGATCCTGCTGCCCCGCGCGGCGGAGGAACTGACGGTGCCGTTTGTGGCGTCGGGCGGTATTGGCAATGCTCAGCAGCTGGTGGCCGCATTAGCTTTGGGGGCTGACGGCATCAATATGGGCACGCGCTTTATGGTCACCAAGGAAGCACCTGTGCATCAGAATGTGAAAGATGCCATCATCGCGGCGAGTGAGCTTGATACGGAACTTGTCATGCGCCCGCTTCGCAATACGGAACGGGTGCTCAAAAACAGTGCCTCGGCCAAGGTTCTGGAAATCGAGCGCGAAAAAGGCGCCAACACCAAGATCGAGGATCTCATGGATCTGGTCGGCGGCGTCTATCCGAAAGTCATGCAGGGCGGCGAAATGGAAAGCGGTGTCTGGAGCTGCGGCATGGTTGCCGGGCTGATCCACGACAACCCGACCTGTAAGGAGTTGATCGACCGCATGATGGGTGAGGCGGAAGACATCATCCGCGGCCGATTGGAGATGCTGCTCGCCTCCTGAGTTAAGGTATTTTGGATAGGTCGGGGACTTTGTCTCCGGCCTATTTTCCTGTCCAGACGGGTTTGCGTTTTTCGACAAAGGCGCGGCGGGCCTCCTTGCTGTCGTCGGAGGCGAACGCCAGCGCCACCGCATCGAGTGCGGTGCCTGGCACGGTTTTAAAGTCCATATTCTCCATACGATAGATCAATTCGCGCGCCGCTCGAAGGCCAACGGGCGACATAGCGGCGATCTTTGTCGCGAGTTTGCGGCTTTCTTTGGTCAACTCATCGCGGGGGACAACCCGAGTGATCATGCCCAGGCTTTCCGCCTTCACCGCCGAGATCGTATCACCGGTATAGATCAGCTCTGCCGCCTTCATCCGCCCAATCAGACGCTGCAGGAACCACACATGCATGCCCGGCGGTGCGGCAAGATTGGGGACCCCGGGATAGCCGAATTTCGCATCGTCCGAGGCGATCACCATATCGCAGGCAAAGGCTAACGTGCAGGCCCCCTCCATGGCATAGCCATGCACTGAAGCCATGATCGGCTTCGACAGAGACCGGACCTTGTCGATCATTTCCACGTAAAAGCGGGCGAGGAAGGCTTTCATTTCCGTCGGACCGAATGTATCGAGCAGCTTCAAATCAACACCCCCAGAGAGACCTTTGCCTTTGCCTGACAGGATAATAATCCGGACATCAGGATCGGCATCGGCGAGATCGAGGGCAGCGAAATATTCGTCTGTCATTTGCGGCGTGATGACATTTGCGGGCGGATTATCGAGGATAATATCGGCGATACCGTCCTCGACGCGATAATGAAGAAGGGAAAAGGCAGGGGCTGTCATGGTTTTTACTCTTGTTTTTTGACAAATTTGCTGGATCGCAATGAAATCATAGCCCATGCTGGGCGGGCACAAAAATAATAAAAAGGGGCGAACATGAACTTAGCAGAATTCAAATTGCTTTTGGCGCGGTTTTCCAGCGCTGCGGAGGCAGGCGATGGCACGGCTTTCGCCGCCTGTTTTACCGAGGACGGCATTTATCACGATTATATCTATGGTGATCATCAGGGCCGTGACGACATCGCCCATATGATGAGCCATCAATTTCACCGCGACGCGGGAGAAGGCTATCGCTGGGAGATGTTCGATCCAATGTGCGATGGCGATCTCGCCTATGCATGGTCGCTCTCGACCTTTATCTCGACCGTGCCGGAATTTGCGGGCCAGCGGGTGGTGATTGATGGCATGAGCCGGTTTGAGCTGAAAGACGGCCTGATCAAGGACTACCGCGAATCCGTGAATGGCGGCGTTGCCATGGCGCAGCTCGGTGTCCAGCCCGAAAGGCTGGCAAAGGTGTGCGCAAAATGGGGACGGATGCTGGTGGAGCAGCCAGAGACGCAAGCCTTCCTCGCCCGTGACAAGGGATCGTGGAAAGACGCGGGGTAAGGAGCGCAATGCCAGCGGAAGCACCGACAGGCGAGCCCGACCGCCTTGAAAAAACCGGTATTCCGTACGGCCCGCTGCTGATAACTTTGGCGATGCAGACTCTGGCAACCATGGCGGCGTTTTCCGCGCCCACCCTGGCACCGGAGATTGCCCGCGACCTGGAGGTCGATGGCACCCTGATCGGGTTTTTTGTCTCGATTGTCTATGGGATCGGCATTTTCTCGGCCATTCTCTCGCCCGACTTTATCCATAAATATGGTGCCGTACGGGTCGGCCAGTTTGTCATGCTCGGTGTCGTCGCCATGCTGGCCATTGCAGGCTCCGGCGGCATTGCCGCGCTGGCGCTTTGCGCTTTTGTGCTGGGGAGTGGCTATGGCGGGACGGCACCGGTTTCCACTCATTTGCTGATCCCGCGCACCCGCCCGGCCATCCTCAATCTGGTTTTCTCCATCCGCCAGATCGGCGTGCCCTTGGGCGGGGTGCTGGCAGCCCTGCTGCTGCCGTTACTGACCGTTTCTTTCGGCTGGCGCATGGCGTTTTATGTGCAGATTATTCCCGCCATCCTGCTGATCATTGCCTTTCAGTATTACAGGGCGGATTGGGATGCGGATCGCCGTCCTAGCCATCGCCTGTTACAATCGGAATGGGCGCGCCCACTTTTTTTGCTGCGCGATAATCCAACGATCCGGTTGCTGGCCATTGCCAGTTTTTGCTATGCGGGTATCCAGCTTTGTTTTATCGGTTTCATGGCGCTTCACTTGACCGACGAAACCGGTCTTGATCTGGTGGCGGCGGGTCAGGTACTGGCGCTTTATCAGATTGCCGGGGTGACCAGTCGGCCGATCTGGGGCTGGCTTGCTGACCATTATATTTCGGCGATAAAACTCCTCGCGATACTGGGATTTCTGATGTCGGCGGCCGCGCTGGCGGCGGGGCAGTTTTCGGATGACTGGCCGCTAACGGCGATCCTGCTGGTGGCGGTACTTGCCGGGGCGACTGCAAGCGGATTTACCGGAATTGCGTACGGCGCGTTCGCAGTTTATGGCGGCAAGTATCGCACCGAAGCCACCGCGCTCGGCTCCAGTGCTATGTTTACCGGAGTGCTGATTATGCCGACCTTTTTTGGGCTTATGGTTGGCCAGCTGGATCACTACTGGGCGGCGTACGGTATCCTCGCAGTGATTGCCGCAAGTGCGGCGCTTATGCTGGCGCTGGCGCGTGTGCCATTGGCAGAGGCACCGTAGGTTCAGTCCCGGCCACCGTTGTTCTGTGCATATCGCGGATGACTTCGGTATCGTTAAAGCGGGTGGCGCGATGCATGGTCTGGCGATTGTCCCAGATCACCAGATCTTTGGACCGCCATTTATGGCGATAAACGAATTCGCGCTGTGTGGCATGTTCCGTTAAATCACGTAAAAGCCCTCGCGCTTCGGGCATGGGCCAACCTTGAATGGTCCCCGCATGAGCCGACAGATACAGCGATTTCCGCCCCGTCACCGGATGGGTGCGGACGAGGCGTTGCAGAACCGGCGTGAACGCATTCTTTTCCGCCGCGCTTAATTCCGTGAACCCCATCAATTCGCGCGAATAGAGCAGGGAATGTTCGCACACCAGATCTTCAATCTCGGCTTTTGTTGCCGCATCCAGCGCGTCATAAGCGGCGCGCATATCGGCAAATTCCGTATCGCCGCCTTTATCGGGGACAATCCGGCCGGAGAGCATGGAATATTTCGCCGGGATCGGTCGGAAGGAGCTGTCGGAATGCCAAAGCAGATTGCCAAGGTTAAACATCCGCTGGCGATCGTCGCGCCGTAATAATTGGTCGTCCGGCCCAAGGTTGGATATATCTGCCACGGGCCCCGAGAGCCGCCTGTCCTCCGGCGCGGTAACATTGCTCGCGGATCCGGGGATTTCCAATTCGCCAAAGCGCTCACTGAACGCGATTTGCTGTGCGTCGGTAATATCCTGTCCGGGGATGACCAGCAGGGCATATTTATCCATAGCGGCGTCAAAGTCCGCTGTTGATATATCGGCGGTGATATTAACGCCGGAGACTTCTCCGGCAAACACCGGATGCAATGGGCGGATAGAGATGGGCATATTTTACGCCTCCAGTTTTCTAACGAACTTTTGATAAGCTATAGGCCCGTCCGGCTTGCAAGTAAATAATTTTGCACATTTTCATATGGGGTCGCATGGGCTAAACTTCTGGAAAATCATAAGAAAAGGAAAAAATCATGGAAATTGTCGGCCTCGGATTTTGCTATGAAGATCTCCCTATCGGGAGAGAATTTCAAACCATCGGACGCACGGTGACGGACGCTGATATCGTCAATTTCATCAATTGCACGGGGATGACCGAGGTGTTGTTCACCGATCAGGAATATGTCCGCACCCATTCCGACATCAAGGGCCGGGTGGCGCCCGGTGCGCTTGCTTATACCTTTGCCGAAGGCTTGCTGGTTCAATCGACCATGCAGCATACAGGCCTTGCGTTTTTGAATATGGAACTCGATGTCAAGGCGCCGGTCTTCGCCGGGGATACCCTGCATGTGGAATGCGAGGTGATCGAAGCGCGGCTAACTTCAAAGGGAACCCGCGGCCTCGTCCGCACCCGTAATAAAATTGTCAACCAGAAGGGTGAAATTGTTATTGAATATACACCCTTAAGGATGATTAAATGCCGGGATATCGGTTGAATGAAGGCGTAATAGAAGAGGAAAAAGGGCAATGGCAGCAGAGCAGAAGAAAATGACCGCAGCGCAAATCAGCGGACTTGCCGCCATGCTGCTCGGCACCTTGGTGATTGCCAATGACTTTACCGCCTTGACTGTGGTCATTCCGGCCATAGAGAAGGCCTTTAATGCCGACGTTACAACGGCGCAATGGGTCATTACTGGCTATGCATTGATTTTTGGGGTGTTTATTGTCACCGGTGGGCGGCTCGCCGATATGTACGGTCGCCGCCGTATTTTCTTTATCGGAATGACTATTTTTGGCGTTTTTTCGGTTGTTGGCGGACTGGCGACGGATGTCTGGATGCTATTGATTGCCCGCAGCATCATGGGTATCGGCGGTGCCATGGTCTGGCCAGCCATGCTCGGGCTTGCCTATACTCTGGTGCCGAAGGAAAAGGCGGCGCTGGTGGGCGGTATGATTATGGCCGTGGCCGGGTTTGGAAACTCAATGGGGCCACTATTGGGCGGCTTTTTTACCGATTTCGCTGATTGGCGGTGGATCTTTTTTACTAACCTTCCGGTGGCAATGATCGCCATTGGCGTCACCTATTGGGCAGTGGCCGACGACAGTCCGGAAAACCCTGAAGAGCGGATCGATTACCCCGGCGTGGCGACGCTTTCCCTTGGTTTGTTCGGCATCCTGCTGCTGATGGATATTGGTGCGGGTCTTGGCTGGTTTGATCCGGTTATTATCGGCCTGTTTTGCGGATCGGCCGCGTTTCTGTGTCTCTTCTTTTATATCGAGCGTAAAGCCGGAGACAATGCACTGGTGCCCAAGGATGTGATGGAGAACAAGAACTTTTTTGCCACCATAATGGCGACTTTGATGGTGTCGGCCGTCTTTTTCGGTGTGCTTCTCTATATGCCTCAATTTATGATGAAACAGCTGGGGTTCTCCGCCATTGAAGCCGGGGCGGGATTGCTGCCGGTGATGGGGATGTTTGCCATCAGCTCCTTTTTCGCAGCGCCGGTTTATGACCGGCTTGGCCCCAAGGCCATTGTCTCCATCGGTGCCATTTGTCTCGGGGTGGGAATTTTTATCCTGTCCCGCCTTGATGCCACCACGACCTATCCGGAACTGGTGCCGGGAATGGCAATTGTCGGGATCGGGGTCGGGCTTTTCTATTCTTCCATCACCACCGCCGGGATCACCGCCGTTGACCCGTCGCGGACCAGTCTGGCGGGCGCCATTCTATTCATGTTCCAGAATGCCGGCGGGGCCATTGGGCTCGGGTTGAATACTGCCATTGTCGTCACCATGCAAAACCTGCCAGACGGCATCGCCCGGGCCTTTACGCTGGATGCGATTTTGGTCTTGGGCGGACTTCTGATTTGCCTGTTCTTTGTCGACGGGCCGTTCAGCTGGGAGAAACTGTTTTCCGGTTTTCGCTCGCAAAGCGATACGGAATAGTTAACTCAGTCAACTATTTATGTGACTGAGTTAACTAAAATTAGAGATTTTCAGCAATTAGGGGGTATCAGTTTAGCGATAGCCATAGCCGGAGGAGATGACGTTTACGTTCCCGTTCGGGGTAATCTTGATACTCTGTCCGGGCATGAACGATGCTGTGGTTGGAGATAAATTGGATATCGCCGGGCTCCAGGTACATATCGAGATGGAATTCGTCTGAGGCTGCAAGTTCATCATAAAGATCGAGGGTCTTCGCCGTGATTTCATCAAACTGTCCGCCGTCCGTAAACCGCGCGGCGGAGCGCATGTATTCGCTATGAAAAAACGTCCGTAAAATCCCATCGGCATGGCAGCAGGCGGGGCGTTTATAATACCCCCTCTGGCCCTTGTTTTCCTCCCCGCGTCGGTCGATCATAAAGGGTTCGAACAGTCGGGCGGCGAGGGCGGGATCCCGATCCGAAATCTCGTTATAGATAGCGACGGAACTGGCAATACGGCTTTGCCCGCCGTCCTTGGCGGCATGCAAACAGAGCAACCCGACCACATCGGCAGCATCGCAATGAAAGTCGATATTCCCGGCGGTCCGATAGCGGCGGACCAGCGGATTTGTTCGCTCTTCCGAATAGTCAATGACATGCCCGAGCAGCTCATTATCGGGGTTTTGCGCGCCGGGAATGCCAAGGTAATGGCCCAGACCCCAATAGGCGAGGGTGCTATCTTCTTCCCCCCAAACTGCCACGGGCAGTCCTTTGATCAGCACAAAGCCAGGGCCATTCTGAACGGCGTCCCGCCAGCTGTTGATTTTTGGCCCGAGTGTTGGCAGCGGGAAAGTCTCGCGGCTAAGGTCGGCCATGTCCATAGCGTCGGCTTTTACATGATCCACAGCATAGCGGATTTCCCTTAAATCGGTGGGAGTTAGCCGGTAAGTCCAGTCTTCGGGCCGGGCGCGCATGTCGGCGCCGCGCCAGTCGGCGGACGAGATAACCTTTCCCTCTGGCATCGATTTGTGGGGGCGGTCGAAATAATAGCGGCTTTGCTCGCCAAAGGATCTGAAGGCCATTTTGGTATCCTAATGCTGTTCTTGGCAGTAATCAGCGGCGGAGGCTCCGGCGATTTTGCCAAAAACCGCGCCATTGATGAGCCCGGTGCCGCCGGGGTAATTGTGATAGAAAATGCCGCCAACAATCTCACCCGCCGCAAATAATCCGGGGATGTCGGCAAGGTCGGTGCTTTGCACGGCGGCGTGCCCATTGATGCGAAGGCCGCCGAACGTAAAGGTGACGCCGCAGGTGATGGCATAGGCTTCAAATGGGCCGTCTTCAATAAGGTTGGCCCAGTTGGATTTGGGCACGACGAGCCCTGTGGTTCCCCGGCCATCCTTGACATTGGGATCGAAGGGAATGTCTGTTTTGATGGCAGCATTATAATCGCGAATGGTTGCTAAAAAGGCGGCGGGATCGACACCTTCTAGCTTTTCGGCCAAGGCCTCCAACGTTGGGGCAGAGACTTTGGTCACCTGTTTGATCCGGTATTCATCGCGGAGCAAATGTATCACTTTGGAATCGAAAACCTGCCAGGCGAAATTGCCCGTCTGGTTCAGGACCTCGCGGCCATATTTGGCATAGGTATAATTGCGGAAATCCGCCCCCTCATCGACAAAGCGCTGGCCTTCGGCATTGATGAGAATTCCGAAGGGATAGGAATGTTTCTGGAAGCCGTCACCAACCGCCAAATCGCCAAATTCCGGGGCATTGCGATCCCAGCCGACGGCATGACAGCCCGACCAGTTGCCCGCCGTGCTGGCGCCGATATCGATGGCCATTTTGGCGCCGTCACCATTGTTAAAAGCGGTGCCGCGGACCTTCGCGAGATCCCAGCCCGGTCCTAGATATCGTGTCCGCATTTCCGGACTTGATTGAAACCCGCCGCTCGCCAAAACCACAGTTTTCGCCGTGATTTCTTTTAGCTCGCCATTGTGGCGAACACGGACACCGGTCACTTTGTTGCCATCGAACAGCAGATTAAGCGCCCTCGCGTCATACCAGACGTCAACGTTGCGCTTTTTGGCGCTGGCGGTGAGCGCATCCACAAGACCGGGACCGCCGCCCACGGATTCCACCGTTAGTCCGCCCCAGAATTTGAATTTCCCACCGATTTTAAATGCCTGACGGCCGTAAATAGGCACAAAACGCACGCCTTTTTCCCGCATCCAGTTGATCGTCTCGAAACTGCGGCGGACCAAAAGCTCGCAAAGGTCCGGATTGGTGCGGAACTGGGTGACGCGGAACATATCATCGAAGAATTGATCTTCCGTATAGGTGCCGAAATCCGTGGTTTCAATCTCGGTCTCTGACAGGTCCGGCATGACTTTCTGTAAATCCTCAACGCCGTTATAGGCGAAGCGGATGGCCCCCGCTGTAAAGCGCGAATTGCCGCCATTAAGGTCTTCTGGTGCGCATTCAAGCACCAGGACTTTGCAGCCTTTTTCCTCGGCGCTTAACGCCGCACAAAAGGCCGCATTCCCGGCGCCAACCACCACAACATCATACATCTCTTCACTCATCCTCATTGTCCAATTGCGCGAGATAGTCCGCGTGGCTGGTGCCCGATACCATATTGATCAGGGCCGGGAAATATTCCGCGCCAAATCCTGCCGCGCTGGAGCGTTCCAGCATTCCCTTGGCCAGCTCCGCCGAAGGTGTCTCGACGCCCATATCTTTCGCCAGTGCCAATGCATAGGTGATGTCTTTATGGGCGTAGTCAGTACCGAAGGCTTGCAGCGGAAATTTATTGGGGACCATGGCTTTGCGGCCGTGATTACGAAGGGCGAAACTGTCGGCAGAACCCAAACTTAAAATATCCACAAGCTTGTCCCGCGACACCCCGGCGCGCTCGGCGGTTACAAACGCCTCCGACAGCGCAACGACAGTCTGAAACAGCACCATGTTATTCATCAGCTTCACCACCTGACCGGTACCGATATCGCCGCAATGGGTGATTTCCTCGGCGGCGGCGGCGAGATAGGGGCGGATTTTTGCAAATAGTTCCGGGCTGCCGCCGACCATAATACTTAAAGTTCCGTCGATGGCCGCTTGCCGAGTGCGGGCAACGGGCGCGTCGGCGAAGGCGATATCTTTGGCCTTGGCGGCCTCAAAAATTTCGCGGGTCAGAATGACGGGACAGGTGCTGAGATCAACAATAATTTGGCCGGGAGTGCCATGGGCGAGCAATCCGTCTTCGCCCAGCATGACTTTTTCCACCTCCGGCCCGCCGGGGAGGGAGAGGAATATTATATCCGCGGCGGCGCAGAGGCTGGCAAAATCCGTCGCCACTTCCGCCCCAATATCGGCCAGCCTTGCCACCGGATCGGGGTTGAGGTCCATCACCGTCATCGGGCCAAAGCCGCCTTTGGTGATATTAGCGCAAATAGGTTCCCCCATCACACCGAGGCCGATAAAGCCCAGTTTTTTGATGCTTGTCACATTCTTTCCTAACCTTGAAATCCACCGAGATAGAGGCTTTTTGATTGTTGATAGGCGCGAAGCCCCTGCAGTCCTTTTTCGCGTCCCAAGCCGCTATCTTTATAGCCGCCAAACGGCGCGGCAATGCTGAGCTGCTTGTATGTGTTGATCCAGACCGTGCCCGCTCCGATGGCGCGGCCCGTTTTCCACGCCTTGGTTACGTCCTTCGACCAGATACCCGCAGCAAGCCCGAATTCCGTATCATTGGCGAGATCGATGACTTCCTCTGTGGTGTCAAACGGCAACGCGACGAGGACGGCACCAAATATTTCCTCCTGTACGACGCGGGAGCTGTGGGGCAGGCCTTCTACAATGGTCGGCAAGTAATAGGCCCCCGCCTCATACTCCGGACCATCAGGGCGCGTGCCGCCAAGGGTAATTTTGCCGCCGTCTTCGCGGGCGATGTCCACATATTTTTCGACCCGCGCGCGCTGGATGAAGGATGCCATGGGACCAATGGTACTGTCTTTTGCCAACGGATCACCGGCCTTGATTTTGGCGGCCTCTGTCCGCACCCTTGCCATAAATTCATCATAGATGCTGCTTTCAACGAACAGCCGTGATCCGGCGACGCAGGACTGCCCGCCGGAGCCGAAAATGGCTGAGGTTACGCCTTTTGCTGCCGCCGCAAGGTCGGCATCGGCAAAGACAATATTGGGGGATTTGCCGCCGAGCTCGAATATGATCGGGATAAAGCGCGGCGCGGCGGCGCGGGCGATATGGCGGGCGGTTTCTGTGCCGCCGGTGAAGGAAATCATGGCCGTCTTTGGATGATCGACGATGGC
>NVRR01000075.1 GCA_002732675.1 Sneathiella sp.
GTTATACAGGGCCTCGATGTCAAATCCATTGGTAGCGTCATCGCGCCCGGCAGCACCATTGTCAGCGTCGTTCCTGTCGGTCAGGAACTTATTCTGGAAGTACAAATTCGCCCCGAAGATATTGGTCACATAACGGAAAATCAGGACGCAACCGTCAAATTCACGACCTATAATTATGCGCGCTATGGCTCAGTCGATGGCGAACTCATCCATATCTCCGCCACCACTTTCGAAGATGAAAAGGGCGTGAATTATTATAAAGGTAAAGTCCGCCTCGCCCAGTCCTATGTGGGTGACAATCCGGACCGCAACCTCATTCTCCCCGGCATGACTGCCGCCGCGGATATCCATTCGGGCCAAAAAACCATAATGGAATACCTCCTCAAACCCATCCACACGACATTGGGTCAATCCTTCCGGGAACGCTAGGTTTCTAACCCTAAGACTTTCTGGGCTTGATCCGGCTGGTGGCTTCGGCTTGCAGGGGGTCGTCGGGCCAGTAATGTTTGGGGTAGCGACCCTTCAGGTCTTTTTTGACATCCGTATATGTCGTGCGCCAAAAACTGGCGAGGTCTTTGGTGATCTGCACAGGACGCCGCGCCGGAGAGAGTAAATGTACGGCCACAGCCACCTTGCCGCCCCCCACCAGGGGCACGCTTTCCATGCCGAACAACTCCTGCAATCGTGCGGCGAGGACGGGGGTTTCGGGATCACTATAGTCAAGGCGAATGTTTGAACCGCTTGGCACCGTGATGGCCCCCGGCGCAATCTTTTTTAATCGATTTTGTTGTTCCCAAGTCAGCTGACTCGCCAGAATATCGGCGAGTTTCAAGGTCTTGAGATCATCCAGACTGGACAATCCGGCAAGATACGGACGCAGCCAATCCTCTAGTGTCTCCAGCAACAATGACTTCGACATATCCGGCCAGTCCTCTGTCCGTTCATGATGTCTGGCGAAATTCACGCGCTCGACAAGGGTTGTGGCCTCCGTCTCCCACGGAAGGATATCCAGCCCTTTGGTGCGCACGACAGTGAGCAGCGCTGCCGATATCTCGTCCGATGACGGATTTTCAAGTCGCTTGCTCTGCAGAACCAATGCGCCAAGTTTACGCTCAGATATCGCAACAACACGGCGTTTTTTCTCATCCCAGAAAACCCGCCGTTGGGTCGTGATTACGGTGGCAAAATTCTCATCGATATCAGCGAAGGACAGCGCCGCCGCCAGATAAATCCGCGCTTCCCGGCCCTTTCCATCAAGGTCCGCGACGACAAGATATGGCTCTCCCAAGAGCTTATCATTGTCGACAAGACGTGCCCCGCGTCCGCCGGACAATCGATACTGACCGCGGCGGTCATCGCGACGCTCCGCGATACGATCAGGATAGGCGAAGGCGAGCAATAACCCTGCCATGGCAATATCCGTCTTGCCCGCTTTCACCCCTAACCGCCGCAACAGATCGTCGCGGCTGCGCAATACTTGCGCCGCACTTCCTTTGCGCGCGTTGGACATGGCCAATATTTCGAGACGAGCGCAAATATCCGAGTTTGGCGCGTCGTAATTGCGGCTCAGGATATCCCGCTCAGACAACAGCGCCGCGAGGTCGCAGGCGAGCTGGCCTTGCCGCCTTTTCTGCCCCTCAATCACCATGCGAGCAAGCCGGGGCGATAAGGGCAGCCTGACCATTTCCTTGCCAAGCGGCGTCATGCGTCCATCACCGTCCAGGGCGCCCAACGTCACCAGCAATTCTTTTGCCTGCGCCACGGGCCCCCGCGGCGGCGGTGTCAGCCAGAGCAATTCCGATACGTCCTGGACGCCCCAGTTAGCAAGCTCCAACACCAACCCCGTCAGATCGACCGAGGCGATCTCCGGTTCTCTGTAGTCGACAAGCGCCCGGTCCTCCGCCGCAGTCCAGAGGCGATAGCAGGTTCCGGGGCCTAACCGACCCGCACGTCCGCGCCGCTGATCGGCCGATGCGCGGGAGACACGTGCCGTTTCAAGGCGGCTCATGCCACTATTGGGATCAAAGCGCGGCGCCCGCGCAAGGCCGGCATCGATGACCACTTGCACCCCTTCGATGGTGAGACTGGTCTCGGCGATATCTGTCGACAGAATGACTTTACGGCGACCGTCCGGATCGGATTGAATGGCTTTGTCTTGCTCTTTTTGGCTCAGGTTTCCATACAGCGGCACCACGACAACATTTGGCACCGACGTCAGCAGGGCCTGGGTACGATTTATCTCCCCCGCTCCCGGCAAAAAGACAAGGATATCGCCCGCATCATTCTTGATCGCCGTCTCCACTGCCGTCGCGGCGATGGGTTCAATCCGACTTTTGATCGGCCGGGGCAGGAACTTGGTCTCCACCGGGAACTGCCGTCCCGCCGTCTCGACAACCGCCGCATTCCCCAACATATTCGCAAGGCGAACCGCATCGATTGTTGCCGACATGACAACGATCTTCAGATCATCCCGGAGGACATCCTGGACTTGCCGGGTGAGGGCGAGGCCGAGATCGGTTTGCAGGCTGCGTTCGTGAAACTCATCGAAGATGACAATGCCAACACCCTTGAGTTCCGGATCGCTTTGCAGGCGGCGGGTAAGGATGCCCTCGGTGACCACTTCAATGCGGGTCGCGGCGCTGACTTTGCTTTCAAGCCGGACCCGAAAGCCGACGGTCTCCCCGACTTTCTCGCCGATTAGATCGGCCATGCGCCGGGCGGAGGCGCGGGCGGCGAGGCGACGGGGTTCCAGCATGATGATTTTCTGCCCTTCCGCCAGCAATTCGCGGAGCAAATAGAGCGGCACAAGGGTGGTCTTGCCCGCCCCTGGCGCGGCTTGCAGAATGACCGCATCTGAGTTGCGCAGAGCCTCTTTTATCTCCGGCAGGATCGCTTCAACGGGCAGACCGGTGTTTGGCAAATGAATGGTCATTACCGGCCCATCACTTTTTGGCAAATCTTGCTCAATGCCGGGAATAGCGTCAGAGCGGCGATCCCGGCAAACAGCGCGCCGACGACGATAGCACCGCCAAATCGGGCCGTTGGCGGAAAGCCGGAATAGGCGAAAATCAGAAATCCAATGGCGATGATCCCGGTGGATGCCAGAATGCCGCGCGTTTGCCCCTGAAGGGCCAAGGCCCAGGCATTGGCCGCTCCTGCACCGCTTTTTCCCCGGGCCCGGACAGCCATGGCAAGATGGATAAGCGCATCCACAGCAATGCCGAGGCAAACATTAACCGCTGGCGCAGAAATAACATCTATGGGCACCGCCCCCCACCCTGCACCGCCCAGAATGACAATCGGAACCAGCGCAGCCGTCGTGACCATCGCAACCGTCATCCCCCGGCTCCGGCTGGTAATCCAGGCAATAACGGCGAACAGGGCCAAAAGCCCTGCCGCGCCCGAAAGCAAACTGGTGGCGACCAGGTCAGAAAGCCGCCCTTGCAATACGTAGACGCCACCCATAAGGCTCGTTTCAAATCCCGCCGCGCCGACAATCTCGTTTATCTCTGCCATCACGGCGGTGCGGTCCTGCGCTCGGCCGTCTTCTCGCATACGCAGGACAAAAAGCGTGCGGGTGCGACCTTCATCGAGGAAGCTTTCCGCTACCCGCTCATTTATATCCATAGACAGCAGGCTGATGATTTCGCGCCACGGCAGCAGAAATGCCAGCGGATGATTATTGGCCTCCGCCATAAGTGCCGGCAGGGAAATAACCGTACCGACTTCTTCGTGGGCGAGCAGGGAGTTGTGCAATTCCCACATGGCTTCATAGCCCTCCTCGGTATCGAGGCGGGCATCATCAGGGCGGCGAACGACCAATTCGGCGGGGCTGCTGCCGCCATTCTGATCGACAAATTCAAGCCCGTCCCTGAGTTCGGTCTCCTCCTCAAAATATGAGAGTAAACTCGGGTCCGTATTCAAGCGAGAGAGACCCGGAAATGCCGCAATGACGATCACGATGAGCAAAAGCGCCGCACCGTTTCTGCCAAGTTTAACAGGTAGGGAAGGAGCGGATATGGCGGGCGCCGGGGTCGTAT
The DNA here is from genome assembly GCA_002732675.1 of Sneathiella sp. Classification (GTDB taxonomy): domain Bacteria; phylum Pseudomonadota; class Alphaproteobacteria; order Sneathiellales; family Sneathiellaceae; genus Sneathiella. Next base: position 4,041 of record NVRR01000075.1, read on the forward strand.
GACTTGGCCGACGGCGGGCGAACAGCAAAAAGACCGGGAATAGAAGGAAACTGCAAATAAGCGCCGAAACTGCCCCGATAATCCCACCGGCCCCCAACTGACGCAGCGGTTCTGCGGATACCAAAAGCAATGTCGCAAAGCCAAGTAATGTGGTCAGCATGCACCACATTGATGCCTGAAACGTCTGGAGAAGAGCGCCGCGGACAGCCTCAATGCGCCCGGTTTCAGACCGGCCTCGCCAATTGGAGGTGAGGTAGATAATCTGCGACTGGACAAGGACAAATACGATAATCGAGAGGTTTGCGGTCAGGATCCCGACGGACATCCCCAAAAAATGCTGGACCAAAAGAGTGAGAAAAACTGCTGTAATTCCGCTGAGCGCCGAGCCCAATGCAATGACGTACGAGCGAAAGATAAAGAGCAGAATGACGGTGAACACGGCCAGCGCTGCGCCGCTAAATACCTTGATATCCGAAATCAGACTGCGGCGGATATGCTCAACTATATACGGCATTCCGGAAAGACTTATGCGAAAGGCCGTGCCTTCGTCAAATATCCGCGCGGCATCTTCGACATCACTTATCAGGCTGTCCGGCACCTGCCGATCCGTAAAGGCGATAATCAAGGTTGCCATTTCGTCGTCGCTAATGAGTAGAGGTTTCCAGAACGGGCTGTTGAGAGCGACTTCGATTGAACCCGGACCGCCCGTCACGCTGACCAGTCGGTTAACGCCCGGAATTTTTTGAAGGTTGGCTGAAAGAATCTGCAGACGCGCTAAATAGGCCGGGGAGAAAATATTATCGCTGGCAACGCTGATGACAAGAAAATCATCGGAAGGGAACAAAGCCCGTATTTCTGCGGATTGCGCCAAATCAGGATCGTTGGATCCAAAAAAGAAATCCGGTGTGACCTGCGGCCTGAGGTCAACGACAGAGATAAACAATACCGCAACCAAAGCCATCACAGCCAGGCATCCCGCCAATATCCGGCGTTCAAAGGCCCTAAAATAACTCCCCATATGCAGGCTCATTCTCCTGTGGCACAATGATTCCTGCGGCCAAGTATATTCAAGAAGAAACGAAATGATATCTCCTTCGACACGGCAATTGATAGAAGACATCGAGATCCATTCGCAGGCAGCCATTCCGGCCCTTGAAACGGAGATTTATGACGGTTGGCATTTGCGATTTGCGCGCGGACATACCCGCCGGGCCAATTCGGTGAATGTCATGGCCCCTGGCACGTTACCGCTGGCCACAAAAATTCAACATTGCGAAGAGACATATAAAGCCGCACGGCAACCCAGCCATTTTCGGCTGACCCCACTGGCTGATAGCGCGCTGGAGGCAGCTCTGGCCGCACGCGGATATCAATATTCTGATCCAACGGAAGTGAGGCTTTTGGACCTTAGCGAAGGAACAATCCCCGACCCCGATCCAGAGGTTAGCATCCAGTGCCAGAAAGAAAAAAGCTGGCTCGACGCGCTATCAATCCTTACCGGGCAATCGGCGGCACGGGAAAAGACATTTGGTGATATGCTGGACAGGATTAGCCTGGAACCTGCCTATGGCAGTATTGTGAGGAACGGGCGGATCGTTGCGTGCGGCCTTGCGGTGATGTCGGCTGACTATGTCGGGCTTTTCGAATTTGTGACCGATCCGGCGTATCTGCGCCGGGGATTAGCCGCTAAAATCGCCGGGAGCCTGCTGGCGAGAGCCAAAAATCGCGGCGTTAATTCGGCCTATTTACAAGTCGTGCAATCCAATGCTGCGGCCGTCGGTTTTTGGGAAAGGCTTGGCTTTACCGAAAGGCTCTATGGCTATCATTACCGGAGCAAATCATAGCTCTATCCGAATATCGTCGGTATCAAAGAAGATTTCATCACAATTATGCTCGTCCCCGCCGCGATCAATGACAAGGAAATCGCTCACGCCGCCAAGTGCCAGCACCGGATGATGCCATGTTCCGGCATGGTAATGAACGCCTTGATCAGCGGCCGCAGAGAAAAGCCGTAAGTCTTCGGGAGAAACAGCCTCCCCCTTTGGCGCCACCAGCACAAGATAGGGATTGGACCCAAGCGGCATAAACGCCTGGCTTCCCAACGGGTGCCGTTCAACCATTTCAATGGTTAACGGATAGCTCCGCGGCGTCGCCCGGAAGATATTGACAAGCATCCGTCCCTCTTCGCCCATGTCAATTTTTGCCAGGTCGTGAAAGCGCTGGGTGGAGCCGTTATTGATCAGGAAATGTTCGCTGTCCGTTGTTTCAATAACATCGCCGAAGTCGGAAAATGCCTGCTTTGAGAGCGGCTCGATAACAAGTTTCATAATCGTCACCTGCTTATGTTGCCAAAGAGGCGAAGACGGCTGATCCCGCCGTCAGGAATAATATTCAGGCGGACATGGCTGACCGGACCGATGGCTGCCACTTCGCCCTCGAATTCATGGATGGCATCCATGGAAAGTTTCTGTTCGGGCAAAAGCGTCTTCCAAAACATGCTTTGGGTGACCAACGACGCATCGGTGCCGCCTGTCACCAGCCCGGCCTGCAGCGAACAGCGGTCTGGAAAGTTTCCTTTGAAATGGGCGGTATCGACAACGACCCTGGAAATCGTCCCCCGATGACCGAGGGCTATAATCGCCCAGTCATTGCCGGGTTCCCGCCGTCGCCGGGTCTCCCATCCATCGCCCATATTCACGCCGCGCCCCGGCGCCAGAATATTGGACGGAGAGCCATAATGCTGATCGCTGGCGGCGATGCCCCGCCCCCCATTGGTCAGCGCCGCAAGATCAACCAGTTCGTCGGCGGCACGGCTGTCCCAGTTACACTGCACTTCACCATAAACCCGAAGCCGCGCAACCCCGCCGTCAGGGTAGATATTAAGCCTTAAATGACTCCAGGTGCCCTTGTCCGTCACCGCCAGCAGATGATGACTGTCACCCTGCAAACTGACGGAGGGGACAATCTCGGTCCATTCCGTCGCCCCGGTCGGCTCACCGCCCACGAAACAGGCATCGATGGACGCAGCGGGCGGAAAGTTGCCGGTGAAATGGCTGGTATCAATATTGACACCGTGAATAATCCCCGGCAGGCCAAGACGGACAATGCAATGATCATAGCCCTCCCCGCGTTTGCGGCGGCTTTCCCAGCCGTCCATCCATTTCCCGCTGTCATCATATTTATCGGCAATGAAGACCGGGGCTGATGGATCAACCAGCCGGGACTTATCAGCAAAGAAATCATCGGTGGCGAACGTAACTTCTGCGCCCAGGCGAGGCGAGGCCAGATCAGTATATTGGGTGACAAACGCCGCAAGATCCGGTGTTAGGATTGTCATAAAAAAACTCCTTCATAAGGCAGCTTTAGCCGCCCTTTCCCTTATAATTCCATCAGCCTGAAACGGGCGATCTTATCAATTTCGGCCAGCGCCGTCTTAAACTCTTCGGCGGCACTATTACCAAGTCTCTCTTCAAATCCTGCAATAATCTCAAGGCGATTACTGTTTTTAACGGCTTTGATAAAGGGAAAACCAAATTTCGCTTTGTAACGCTTATTATACGACTGAAATTGCTCAAATTCCTCCGGCGTGCAATCATCAAGACCGGCCCCGGCCTGCTCCGACGTTGAGGCTTCTGTCAGATTATCCTGCACGGCGGCTTTTCCAGCAAGATCCGGATGTGCCTTGATCAGCGCGGCTTTTCTGGCCTCCCCCGCCGTTTCGACAACGCCAGCCATCACAGAGGCCAGAGCCTCAATCTCATCATGCTCTTTTGAGATTTCCTCTTCCCATACGCTTTGCGCAACCCAAGGTGAATGCTCGTAAATATCGGAAAAGGTTGACATAAATTCCGCATGGGTCATCTGGCTTGGGGGGTTCTTAAAACGACTCACGCGGTCCCGCCTCCCGTTTTCGGCGCGTGATGCTGGTGCCAATGCCGGGCGATATCGATGCGGCGGCAGAACCAGACATCATCAAAGCCTTTAACATAGCCCAGGAACCGTTTGAGGGCGGCGATACGTCCCGGACGCCCAACAAGCCGGCAATGCAGGCCGACGGACATCATTTTTGGCGCCTCCGCGCCTTCTTCATACAGCGTATCAAAACTGTCTTTCAGATAGGTAAAATATTGGTCGCCCGAGTTGAACCCTTGCAGGGACGCAAAGCGCATATCATTGACATCGAGAGTGTAGGGAATGATCAGCTGATGACGATCCGCCACTTCGGTCCAGTAGGGCAAATCATCGTCATACGCATCGGCGTCATATAAAAAACCACCTTCTTCCGCGACAAGACGCCGGGTGTTCGGGCTCGTGCGACCTGTATACCAGCCAAGGGGACGGCTCCCCGTCATTCGCGTAATAATCTCGATGGCGCGCCGCATATGTTCGCGCTCGACGGCTTCCGGTACGTCCTGATAATCGATCCAACGATAACCGTGAGAGCAGATTTCGTGGCCCGCGGTGATAAAGGCTTCCGTCACCTCCGGGTTTCTCTCCAGCGCCATGGCGACACCAAATATGGTCAACGGAATATCGAACTTGTCGAACAGGCGGAGCAGGCGCCAGACGCCAGCGCGGCTGCCATATTCATAAATGGATTCCATACTGATATGGCGTTTGCCGACGAGTGGTTGCGCGCCAATTATCTCCGACAGAAATGCTTCCGATGCATCATCGCCATGCAGAATACAGTTCTCCCCTCCCTCTTCGTAATTGAGGACAAACTGCACCGCAAGACGGGCACCGCCCGGCCATTTCGGATCCGGGGGATTGGCACCGTAGCCAATCAGATCGCGGGGATAGTTAGGGTCAGGACCCATTAATTTGCTCCTATTTACCGGAGATCTTAGAGAAAACGGCATACAAATCGGTGGCCGCATCCTCTGTTTTAAGGTTGAGTTGTTCTTCACAGGCCTGCAAATGCCGGAGCATCAAGTCGACGGCCTTATCCTCATCCTGTGCCTCAATGGCATCGATAATATCCGTATGTTCATCGCAGCTACAAGAAGACGAACTGCCTTTCTGATATTGCACAATAATCAACGATGTCCGCGAGACCAACTCCTTGATATAAGCGGCCAATGTCTGGTTCCCGGCAATTGCCGCAAGTTTCAAATGGAAATCCCCAGACTGGCGGACCCAGGTCTCATGTGCACCCTTGTCCAGGCTTTCCTGCTCTTGCCCTACCATCGCCCGGAGGTTTTTGACATCCGTCACGGTCCGACGCGCCACGGCCAGCCGCATCACCCCCTCTTCAATCAGTCGGCGGGCCTGCAACACTTCTCGCGCTTCATCGGGCGTGGGTTCGGAGACAAAAGCGCCACGGTTCGGATGTATCCGGACAATCCGTTCATGGGCAAGGCGTTGCAGAACCGTCCGAACAATCGTCCGACTCACACCGAATATCTCCCCCAAAGTATCTTCCGATAATTTTGTTCCCGGCGCCAATCGCTGTTCAAGGATAGCCGTGAACATTTCCTCGTATATTCTGTCATTCTGTTGGGCCTTCTTGCCAATTTTATGGACAAGGCTCAAAGCGGCTGTTGGGGCAGTCCTGCTCATGAAAATTCCTGTAGATTAAGTGTATCCGCATTCTAATTTATACAATATTAAAAAATATTGTACACAAAATAAATAAATAATGTGGACAATAAAAAGCTTCTACGGCAAGATATCCTGAAATTCGGGGACGACCAGAAACTGCGCTTCGGGGAGCGAAATGGGAAAATTGACGACGCATGTTCTTGATACTGCTCTGGGCAAGCCTGGCGCGAACCTCATGATCGACCTTTTTTTCCTGTCCGATACCAACCGGGAGCATCTTAAAACGGTGACGACAAACATGGATGGCCGATGTGACGCGCCATTACTGGAAGGGAATGAGCTTAAAACCGGGCAGTATGAGTTGGTTTTTCATGCCGGGGACTATTTCAACACCCAAGGCTTGGATTTACCGGAGCCTAAATTTCTGGACCAAATTATCCTCCGATTTGGCGTTCCAAATGCCGATGAACATTACCATGTGCCGCTGCTGGTCACTCCCTACAGCTATTCCACCTATCGCGGCAGCTAGAATATGAACCAAAAAGACACATTAAGAAAAGTTCCACAATTAGCCAAGGCTCCAAGCCTGGGGTCCGTAGGCATCCATAATGCCCGACGGGAAACATTTCGATTAGGATCTTTATTTCGGCGTTTTCTGTTATAATTCGGTCACAGGATCTGGAGAAATCCATGAGGCAAAAAATTCGGTTTGTGCATAAAGGCGACATCGCCCAGTTGGAGAATATTGATCCAACACAGACGGTTTTGAGCTATCTGCGCTATGATCGGGGCCTGACCGGCACCAAGGAAGGCTGCGCTGAAGGCGACTGCGGCGCGTGTAGTGTGGTCCTCGGCGAATTGAAAGACGGCGCTCTTCGCTATTCTGCGGTGAATGCCTGTATTTTATTCCTGCCCATGCTGGACGGCAAGGAACTCATCACCGTTGAAGATTTGGCATCCGAAGATGGCGCGCTGCACCCTGTGCAGGAAGCCTTGGTCGCGCGCCATGGCACCCAATGCGGGTTCTGTACACCGGGATTTGCCATGTCAATGTTTGCACAGATGCATACGAGTGATAATGCGTATCGGGCGCATATTGACAATATACTGGCGGGCAATCTTTGTCGCTGCACAGGCTACGGGCCGATTATCGACGCGGCGCAGGATATTGCCAAGGCCAGCCCCAAAGACAGGTTTCATGATCAAGCGGACGCAACCATCCGCTTGCTGGAGCGCCTGGCCGAAGACGAAAGCCTCAGCTTGGAATGGCAAGGGCGGCATTATTTTGCGCCCAAGAGCGTCGATGAGCTTGCGAATATTTTGAATGTCCATCCCGAGGCTACATTGCTCGCGGGTGCGACTGACGTCGGGCTATGGGTCACAAAACTGCATCGAGATCTCGACTGCATTATTTATCTTGGGCAGATAGACTCCCTCGCGCAGATATCGGAGGCGGATGGGGTGCTGACACTCGGCGCCGGGGTCACTTATAGTGATGCCTGGGAGGTGCTCGGTGCGCATTATCCTGATTTTGGCGAGATAATCCGCCGTATTGCCTCTACGCAGATCCGCAATAGCGGAACCATCGGCGGTAATATTGCCAACGGCTCCCCCATTGGTGATACACCGCCGGCGCTGATCGTTCTGGACACGCGGCTGGTGCTAAGGGCCAAGAACAGCAGTCGCGAGATACCGCTGCAAGACTTCTTCATTGAATATGGAAAGCAGGACTTGAAGCCCGGCGAATTCGTCGAGAAAATCATCATCCCTCTACCATCGGATAATGCCTACTTCGCCACCTATAAAATCTCCAAACGCTTTGATCAGGATATTTCCGCTGTCTGCGCTGCCTTTCACCTGCGCCTCAACGGCAAGATCGTCGAGGATATCCGCATTTGCTATGGCGGTATGGCGGGCACCCCGCAACGGGCATCCACAACAGAGATAGCCCTTATCGATCAGGAATGGGCGCAGGAT
>NVRR01000076.1 GCA_002732675.1 Sneathiella sp.
GCCGATAAACAAGCCAACAAAAGTTGCAATGGTGCCAAATGTCTTCACGATATTGGCAATTTCCAGAAGGCTGAAGCCGGTTTGCAGATAAAACGGCGTGGTAATTGCCCCCGCCAGACTATCGCCGAATTTATAGAACACGATGAACAGGATAATTATCAGCCAATGCGGTCGTCGCAGAAAATCAACAAACGGGTCGATGACTGACGTTTTTATCCATTGTCGATAATCTGCTTGGGGCTTCTCATTTGACCGTCCGGCGGCGGCTGGATCCTGGGCAGGTTCGGTTGTGAAGAAGACGGTGATAGTACCGACGAGTACCAGCGCCGCCATTACCATGTAACTGATTGTCCAGCCGAAAAAATCAGCAATATAAAAACTGCTGAATCCGGTCAGCCACATGGCAACGCGATAGCCATAAACATAAGTCGCGGCGCCCGCTCCCATATTCGTCTCGTCACAGATTTCGATCCGGAACGCATCGACGATGATATCGTAGGAGGCCGAGGCAAAGGCGACGACCAGTGCGGCGATGGCCACACGAAGAAGGTTTTCTGCCGGATCACTGAAGCCAAGCACAAGGGTGGCGGCAAGGACAAACATCTGCAGGATCAGCAGCCAGCTTCGCCGCCGCCCCATTATTTTCGACAGCACCGGAATATGAAGGTTATCGATCAGCGGCGCCCACAGAAATTTGAGGGTATACGGCAGCCCGACAAGGGAAAAGAGCCCAATGGATGTCAGATCAACCTGCTCAAGCGTTAACCAGGCTTGCAAAATACTTCCCGACAGAAGTAATGGAACACCCGCCGAGAAGCCCAGAAAACTAACCGCTACGATCCGCGGATCACGATAGATCGATAGCGCATTGAGCCAGTTATTCATATGCCGGCCCGAAAATCTATGTCGCTAGAAATGTATCTACTGGCGTGAAATCCCGATTTTGAACGCGGGCTGCTTCTTCATAGGTGAGGGTGCCGTTTACACATGTAAGACCTTTTGCAAGCCATGAATTTTGTCTGGCGGCTTCCAAAGCACCGTTCCGAGCGATGGATTTAATATGGGGCAGAAGTGCCGCTGCATATCCGGCAGAGGAGGTCATTGGCACGGCGCCCGGGATGTTATCAACGCAGAAATGCCGGATACCTTCTTCTACATAAACCGGATCCTGCCAACTGGTCGGGCGACTGGTTTCGATCGCACCGCCCTCGTCACAGGAAATATCGACGATGACGGCGGTTGGTTTTAGCAGCGCAAGATCGCTGCGGCTAATCAGATGATCGTCACGATGTTTTGGCCACATAACACAGTTGAAGATCATATCCGCGTCGGGAAGATAGGCGGCAAGGTCAGAGATATCAGCGTCGGTGAAATTACTATTATGCCAGTCCAGTGCGGTTTGCTGACGAGCCGCGGCATTGATGTCGAGACCCGTGACCGTGATCCCAAGGGACAGCAAGGTCCGAAGCGCCCCTCGGCCGACTTGACCCAGGCCAAGGACAATGGCGTTGGCAGCGGGCGCGCCAAAATGAGACATAAAATGCCGCCCGCTGCCGCCATGTGGCGCAAGGGAGAGACGGATGCCTTCGAACGCGCCGACTTCTCCGGCCAGCGGACAATTGGGGGAGCCATACTGATGGGTGTCTTCGGCGGCAAAGGCAATCAGGCCGACTTTTATCAGTTGATCGAGTTGCACACGGTCATTGGCCGAATGGATATTGGTGAGCAGAATATGTTCAGGGCGGAGCAAGTCAAATTCTGGCGGCAGAATTTCCTTCACCTTGATGATGAATTCGGCAGTTGCAAACACGTCCGCGCCGGAGGCCAGAATGGATGCGCCTGCCTGCTGGTAGCCGTCATCGCTGATGCCGGATGGTAACCCTGCACCAGATTGCACAAAGACGGAATTACCGTCAGCAATCAGCTCTTTTACTTGCAGTGGGAGAAGTGCGACCCGCCCTTCCTGTGATTTAATTTCTTTTGGGATACCTATTTTCATAATTTTTGTCCGCTCAGAAGGATTGATCGGGCTTTGATGAAGCGGTGCTCCGCAAAAGTCAAACCGCTTCTGCGTTATGCATTGTTTTCCTGGCGGGCCTTCTGCAGCTCGTCGGTTGTTCGGACCAGTCGTTCCGCCAGAACCCGCATCATTTCCACGGCCATTTCCGGAAACTCCGTTACCATCCGGAAGAAAACATCTTTTGTGATGCGCAACGCGGTCAGCTCCGACGCTGCCTGAATGGTGGCTGTTCGCGGAATGTTAATGAGAATGGCAATTTCACCGACCACATCATTTTTCCCCAATTGCGCGACCGTCATCGGGCCGGAAGGCGTATCCACAATCACATCGGCTTCTCCTGCCATAATGAAATAGGCCGCATCACCAATATCCCCTTGCCGGCAGATAAAGTCTCCGGGCTGGTATGTCAGACGCTCAGATGTGAAGGCCAGCAGTTTGATTTTTGACGGTTCTATTTTCGCAAATAGCGGTATCTGCCGGAGGATTTCAACTTCTTCTTTGAGGCTCATCGAATGTCTCCCATTTTAAGTGCTAGCGAGCATTTCTTGATACTGCGTGCTCTGTGCCCTTAGTTTTTCTGGCGCGCCTGATTCTGAAATTTTACCACCTTTTAAGACCAGAATATGGTCAAAGCTGGATGTTTTATCCGCGTGATCCAACGACCAGACCAATCCGCGTCCCTTGAATTCCGTCAGTATATTTTTCATCAACCGTCCTTGTGTCGCGGCGTCGAAAGACGATGTCGACTGGTTAAGGATCAGCATATCCGGATGCTTGATAATCGCCCGCGCGAGACAGAGCTTCTGGCGCTGGTTGGCGCTGAGGCGGGCGCCTGCAGTGCCGACATGGAAATTGAGCCCAACGGCAATAATCGTCTGTTTCAAAGCCATTTCATCAACAACACTGCTCAGCAGCGCGCCGATTTTTTCGGCGGCCTGGGCGTAGCCGTAGGCGATCTTTCCGAATAGGATATTGTCTTGTAGATTGGTCGCGGCGCTATAGGCTTTGGTGTCAAAAAACGCGACACTGCCTTTCAAGTGATCCGGCAAATTTTTGGCGAACCGATGACGGGCCGCAACAATTTTATCCTGTATGTCGTCTGTCAGGACGCCAAGTCGGTGACGGGACGGAATGACCTTGAAGGGCAGGGACATAAAGCGTAGGCGGTCTTCGTCGCGCAGTTGCTCAAGGTGATCCCAATCGATCCGACTGATCATTGCCTGATATTCCGGCAGGTCATCGGAAGAAATAAAACCGTAAAGTTGGAAGAATTCATGGTCCGGCGGCAGACCGGCAAATAACTCAACCATCAAGGAGGCGACCTGATAGCCCAGACGAATGAAAGTTTCCGTTAAATCTGCTTCTTCAATGATTTTCTGGACATAAGGGTTCTCCGCCATCCGATCCAAATCGAAAGCGTTGCCGACGGGCGTGCCAAACAATAGATTCTCAGCAACGGTCGCGTTGGTATTGTAATGATCCGGCTCGAACGCCTCGATCATATTTTTCAAGCTTGGATCAGCTTCGAGCTTTTCGAAAAACATATGCCGGGCGGACAAGATCAGCTCCGCCGATTCCGGAAATTCATCTGGATCTAGCGTGCTCCGAAGGCCCAATTGATAGACATCTTCGCTCAAGTCCACCATTTCCAGAACTTCGAGGGCCCGCGCGTCAAGGCTGGTTTGATCGGCGACATTGGCGAGCTCATAATCAAACCAGCCCGCGTCGATATCATCCACAGAATTACCTGTGAGCCCGGCCTCGACAACATAGGTGTCGTGTGCAGATTTCTTCTCACCCTCGTATATTGTTTCATGCAAGGGGCGGTGTTTTAGCCCGAAGAAGAGGTTATCCCCAAGGCTGGTGTTAAAGACATATCCATGCTGACCCACATAGGCGATCCTGCGCCCAACAACGGCCTCCAGCGCCCCTCTCATATCGATGTTGCCTGCAGATAGCTTGCCTTTATCTGGATCCATTAGCCGCGCAAGTACCCGGGTTAACGCGTCGCGACCAGATCCCGCCGGGCCGATTACTGCAACGCGTTCATTGAGGTTAAAGCGAAGATTGAGATTTTCCAGCAGCATCGAGCCGGTATCGTCGGCCAGAATAATATTAGTGCCGACCATCTCTCCAGTAAGGTGCGGTAATTCCTCCGGCTCATCAAGTTGGTTGTTTTCATCGCGCATACCGGCGGGCTCGAACTGTTCAATCACTTGCCCATATTTGATACGGGCATCTTCGCGGCGCTGATAATGGGCCAACAACTCCTTCCACGGTGCCGCCATTTCCTTATGCGCAGCTATGGCGGCAACCAGAACACCAATTTCAAGGGTGCCATTAATGACCATGGTGCCGCCAATGCCATAAAAGAAAAACGGTCCCATCTGCTGGATAAAATTGTTGAGGAATTTGACAACAAATTTCAGAATATAAATGCGATAGCGGACCGAATAAATTTTGCTCAGCTGATTGGAAAACTGCGCCCGCATATAGCTTGAGCCATCATGGGCATGAACTTCCTCGGCGCCATTGACCGACTCGCCGATCTGATCCGAGAGGCTACGGACGAGTTTGACCCGTTGTTTTCCTAATGCGTTTACCTTTTTTTGCAATTTCGGAATGAAATAGGCCTGTAACGGATAGAGGGCGATAGCCGCCAGCGCCATGATCCAGTTTTGAAGCAACAGGAAAGTGATAATTACAAGTAAATAGCCGCCCTGAAAAATAGGCAGAGCGAAGGCTTCGCCAATAAAGCCGCCTAAGGGCTCCACTTCGGCGGTGATCATCGGAATGATTTCACCCGCACTTTTCTTTTTAAAAGTGGGCATCGGGAAGCGCAGGATGCGGCTGTACAGCTCATAGCGCAGGCGGCGCAGCATCCGTTCGCCGGAGATACCCTGATAGACATTGATTACATATTTAAATGCCTGGTTTATCACAACAAGCACCAAGAACAGCCCGACCGAACTATACAGATATGCCATTTGATCAAGTTCGACACCGAAATATTCCACAGGAAAGGAGATATCGTTTGCCTGAATTGCCTGGTCAATAATTCGAGCTGGAATTTCTAAGTAAATGAAGAGAAACGGAAATGACAAGATCGCCATTAAAGTCAGAACAATCTGCTGCTTCATGCTGTGGCGCAGAATATACTTATAGATACTATGTTCCATAAAACGTTGCCTGCTCAGCTACTGCAAAAAGGTCGTGACCGGTCGGATACTTGATGATCATAATACTTTTTCATATTTTAGCCATATGCTGCAAGGCCGAATTGTGACGGAGGTCGGGTTTTCGCGCTCTTTTCCTGTCACGGCTCCGCATATCTCCGAATGCATTGCTTGTTGATATTTGAAGGCTCACCCCTTAACAAAGAACCAGATTTGAACCCCTGACCCTATTGGAGCCTGATGCGCGCCGCTTCGCCTAAAAAAGATGTGATTGCTGTTGTCCTGAAAGGGTACCCCCGGCTTTCAGAGACATTTATCGCGCAGGAGCTTCTCGCATTACAGAAGCAGGGCTTTAACCTGCAGTTTATTTCATTGCGCCATCCGACGGACAAGACCACCCATCCGATTCATGACGAGATCACGGCCCCTGTCAATTATTTGCCCGAATATCTCCACCGGGAACCGCTCCGTGTTTTAAAGGCCTGGTTTTCGTTGCGCCGCACAGACGGATACCGGCACGCCAAAGCGACTTGGTGGCGGGATTTAAAGCGCGACAGGACACCGAACAGGATCCGGCGTTTTGGTCAGGCGCTGGTGCTGGCGACGGAACTTCCCGCGGAAACCGCCCATATTTACGCGCACTTCCTGCACACACCTGCCTCGGTCGCCCGCTATGCCAGCCAGATGCGGGACTTGCCCTGGAGCTGCTCAGCCCATGCCAAGGATATCTGGACCTCGCCGGACTGGGAGATTTCCGAAAAGCTTGAGGATTTGGAGTGGCTAGTAACTTGTACATCCAAGAATGTTGATCATCTTCGCGCGCTCAGCAAAAACGGATCAAAGGTCGAACTTATGTATCACGGGCTTGATCTCGCGCGCTTTGCGGTGAATGAAGACCGGCGTCATATCCGCGACGGCTCGAACGCGTTGGATCCTGTTCGCCTTGTCTCTGTCGGTCGGGCTGTCGCGAAAAAGGGATATGACGATCTGCTGGCTTCCCTAGGAAATTTGCCGGAAGGTCTGAACTGGTCTTTTACGCATATTGGTGGCGGGCCGCTATTGCCGCATTTAAAATCTATGGCCATTTCCTTGGGAATAGCGGATCGAATTGATTGGCGCGGGGCACAATCGCAGCAACATGTATTAGAAGCCTTGCGACGGTCAGATATATTCGTTCTGGCTAGCCGGATCACGCAAGATGGTGACCGCGACGGCCTGCCTAATGTATTGATGGAAGCGCAGAGCCAGAAGGTCGCCGTTGTCGCAACTGACATATCCGCGATCCCTGAGTTGATCCGGGATGGTGAGACGGGACTATTGGTCCCTTCGCAAGATCCAGAAAAATTGGCGGGGGCAATTTTGGCTTTGTGTAAAAACCCGGAACAACGCACGGTTTTTGCGAATAAAGGGGATGAGCGCCTGCGCGATCTGTTCGATGCAGAAAACTGGAATGCCCGGCTCGCTGAAAAATTCCGTAGCATTGTTGACCCGGCGAGCGAAAAGGGGATCAGATGAAACTCGCCTTCTATGCCCCGATGAAATCACCAAATCATCCTGTTCCCTCAGGCGATCGGCGTATGGGACGGTTGTTATGGCAGGCGCTGGAAAAGGCGGGCTTCGAGCTCGACCTTGCCTCCGATTTTCGCAGCTTCGATAAATCAGGCGATCCGGAACTGCATCAATTAAATAAGCAAAAAGGCGCGGCAGAAGCCGAGCGGTTGCTGACGAAATGGCAGGCCTCTCCTGCAGAGGCACCACAAGGCTGGTTCACCTATCACCTCTATCATAAGGCGCCGGACTGGATCGGCCCGATTGTAAGTGCTGCTCTCGATATTCCCTATTTTATCGCCGAGGCGAGCCATGCGCCGAAGCGGGCCACCGGTCCCTGGCAAATGGGATATGACGCGGCGGCTGAGGCCATCAGGTCAGCGGCCGCCGTTTTCCACATGACAACACTGGATGGTGCGTGTCTTGGCGCCGTTGTCGAAGACAAAAGCAAGCTTGTCTTTCTGCCGCCATTTCTGGATGTGAGTGCTTTTTTGGCCGCCGCCGATTGGACCATCGATGTGGCCGCGGAGATTAAAAAAGCAGGTGGCCAGCAGGACAAACAGAATTTGTTGTCTGTTGCCATGATGCGCGATGGCGATAAATTGCAGTCTTATAGACAACTTGGCACGGCGCTCGCCATGCTTAAAAATGATGATTGGCAGTTGCTGGTCATTGGCGATGGCGAGCAGCGCCGGACAGTTGAGCAGTTGCTCGCGCCATTGGCGGATAAAGCCGTCTTTCTCGGCATTCGCCCTGCCGAACAATTACCCGTATTTTATGACGCTGCAGACCTTTACGTCTGGCCCGCCCATGGGGAAGCCTACGGCATGGCGTTTCTGGAAGCACAATCCTGCGGCTTGCCGGTTGTCGCCGGAAATATCCGCGGTGTGCCGGACGTCGTGCACGACCAGATAACTGGCTTATTAACGCCGGAAGGCGATTTTCCAGCGTTTGCCGCGGGCATTGGAGAATTGCTCGGAGATATGCAGCGCCGTCAGAAAATGGCCGCCGCCGCCCGTGAATTTGTTGCGGAGGAGCGGGGTATAAGCGGGGTTGTCGATATCCTCAAAAACCGTATTGAGGCCTGCCGCTGATGGTGAAACTGCTTGTTATCCGCCACGGAAAAACCCAATGGAATCTTGATAAGAAAATTCAGGGTCAGCGCGATATTCCGCTTTGCGCCGAGGGCATTGCGGAATTAGAGACGTGCCGGATACCCGGGGAGTTTTCCGCATTCCAATGGATAAGTAGCCCGCTTATCCGCGCGCAGCAGACGGCGCAGCTATTGGGCGCAAAAGATCTTTCCTTGGAGCCATCTCTGATAGAGATGGATTGGGGCGGGTGGGACGGTTATAGCCTTGCCGAACTTCGATCCAAATATGGGGCGGCGATGACAATCGAGGAAACGAAAGGGCTGAAAATGTGCCCCCCGGGCGGCGAAAGTCCGGCAGATGTGGCGATGAGGGTTGGGCGCTGGCTCAAATGCCTGCGTCACGATACCATTGCCATTACCCACAAAGGGGTAATCAGGGCATTGAAATCCCTTGCCTATGACTGGGATATGACTGACAAATCACCGGTAAAATTTGACTGGTCAGCCGGGCATCTGTTCGAGCTGGATACAGAAGGAATGCCTGCGCCTGTGCGGGTCAATATAAGGTTGAAAAGTGCATGACGGATCGATCGGCTCCGCTAAAAATCCTGTTCTATGTTCAGCATTTGTTGGGGATTGGCCATCTGCGTCGGACAGCGACCCTTACGCGCCATATGATGCGGTCGGGATTTGATGTCACCGTCGTTTCCGGCGGGCATGAAATAGACGTCGATCTTGGTGGCGCGCGGTTGGTGCAACTGCCGGCAACCCGCGCGACCGATCTTTATTTTAAAGTACTGGTCGACGAAGACGGGCAGCAGATCGACGATAACTGGCGGGAAAACCGCAAGGATATCCTGCTGGATCTATGGCGGGAGGTACAGCCGGATATCCTGATATTCGAGCTTTTTCCGTTTGGACGGCGGCAAATGCGGTTTGAGATTTTGCCGCTGCTGGAGGCGGCGACGTCGTCGGTCAATCCGCCGCTAATTGTGTCCTCCGTGCGGGATATATTGGTGGCGCAGACCAAGCCCGGACGCAATGACGAGATGTTGGGACTGGTGGATAAATATTTCGATCATGTCATGGTCCATGGCGATCCTGAGTTGATCTCTCTCGATACAACTTTCCCCCATACCGCCCGAATTCAGGACAAGATTTTCTATACCGGCTACGTGGTTGACCGTACAGGAACCAAAGGCGGGCCAGAGGCAGCGGGCGCTGGCGAGGTCATTGTCTCCAGCGGCGGCGGTGCCGTCGGCACGGATCTTCTGAAAATCGCCATGCAAGCCCGCGCATTATCATCCGCCAAGGATAAGATCTGGCGTTTGATGGTCGGTACGAACGTTGAAAATGCGGTCTTTGACGAGCTGGCGCGCCTTGCTCCTCCCGGCGTAATTGTCGAAAGGGCGCGTAAAGATTTCACCTCTCTATTGATGAATTGTGCGCTGTCGATCAGTCAGGGCGGCTATAATACTGTCATGGAAACCCTTTATGCCAAATGCCGTGCTGTGATAGTTCCCTACGCTGGCGGGCTTGAAACAGAACAGACTTTACGGGCGCGCTTGCTGGCTGAAAAAGGTGTGCTGCAGATTGCCGATGAAGAGGGATTGACCCCCGCTATTTTGGCGCATGCTGTTGATGCGGCTTTGTCCGGTCTGCCGGCCGGTGCGGAAATTAATGTGGATGGCGGGGCGCGAACCGTCGCGCTTTTGAAAGATTGGGTCGGGCGAGAACGATGACAAATTGGTCGGCGCTAGAGCAGGAGCTGGATATCTGGCTGTCAGGAAATCTGACGGCGACTTTCTGGTGGCGAGATGATGATCTGGTTGCTCCTACTCCGGCGCTGGATCGGCTTTTACACCTGCGAGACCATTTTGATATCCCCTTGTCACTCGCCGTTATTCCAGAATTTGCTGATTCGGCGCTCATAGATAACCTGGATGGCTGTACCGTTCTCCAGCATGGGTTTCAGCACCAGAATTTTGCGGCGGCGGATGAAAAGAAGTCGGAATACCCGGCCTCAAGACCGCCGGAGGAAGCACTGGAATTGCTTGCAGAGGGGAAAGACAACCTCGCCAACATGTTCTCCGATCAGTTTCTACCCGTATTTGTGCCGCCGTGGAACCGGATTGATGAAGATATTGTGGCACAATTGCCGGGTCTCGGTTTTATGGGTATCTCCCGTTACAAAGCGCGGGATAAAGCCTTCGCCGCCCCGAAGCTTGGGCAAGTGAATACACATATAGATCCCGTCAACTGGCGCGGAAACCGTAGCACAATTGATCGCACTGACCTTCAGTCGATGGTTCTGGCACATTTGATTGACCGCCGCCTAAATAGAGTGGACGCGCAGGAGCCGACAGGCCTGCTGTCCCACCATCTCGTTCATGATGAGGAAATCTGGGCGGAACTTTTCCACCTCATATCATTTTTAAGTGCACATCCGGCTGTAAGATGGGTGCCCGTACAAACAGCTTTTGCCCTGATAGATGCAATAGATGACGATATTGTTCTCTCAAAAGTAGAATGAATACGCAGATGTGTAAGTGACCGGATGCAGAAAATCTTCACATATACTACGCGAGGGCAAATTGGGAGCTATGTAAGAGCGTCACTTGGTATGACGATGACGTCAGGTCCACTCTTGTTGTTAAGCCCGACTTCTGTCATTGTTTATATATTGCTATTTTTGTTCACTTTATTTTGTTGCTACGGAATTCGAACCGTCATCCGACAGCTGACTCGTCTGGAAATTAGTGCTGCCGGAATACGGGCGATCGGACCGACGGTAGGGAGACATAACCGGGCCATTGCATGGGAGGAGTTGGGAGGCTTCAAACTACGCTACTATTCGACACGGCGTGATCGGGACGCGGGATGGATGCACCTGGCGTTAAAAGGTAAGGGAGTTCGCTTGAGTATTGATTCAAATATCGGCCATTTTGACGAGCTGGTGCGCCTGAGCTATGGCGCCGCCATCTCGAAAGGTGTTGTGATGGACCCGGCGACGGGCCGCAATCTGTCAGCGCTCGGCATAGACCGTTTTGGCGCTGGAAGGTGATCAGATGACGAATGTACTCCTTGTCAGGGATCTCAAAGTCGAATTTCGCGTTGCGGAAGGCATCATCAAGGCTGTTGACGGCGTTAGCTTTCGGGTTCCGGAAGGCAAGACAGTGGCGCTCGTCGGGGAATCCGGGTCGGGCAAGTCGGTAATCAGTCAGGCGATTATGTCCATCCTGCCCAAGCCGGCTCATATCACCTCCGGTGAAATTCTGTTCTTTGATCCTGATAAGCCGGGCGTTTTTTACGATATCGCCAAATTAAAGCCCAATAGCCGGGAAATGCGAAGTATCCGGGGAGGGCGCATCTCGATTATTTTCCAGGAGCCAATGACCTCTCTCTCGCCGCTCCACACCATCGGTAACCAGATATCTGAAGCCTTGCATCTTCATCATAAGAAAACCAAGGAAGAGGGACAGAAGATTACCATCGATATGCTGCGGCTTGTGAGCTTCCCCGATCCAGAAGCAGCGCTCCATAGTTATCCGTTTGAGCTTTCTGGCGGGCTGCGACAACGCGCCATGATCGCCATGGCCATGATCTGCAAGCCCGCGTTGTTGATCGCGGATGAGCCGACAACGG
>NVRR01000077.1 GCA_002732675.1 Sneathiella sp.
GAGTGTTCGCAATCTCGAGGGAGAGATCGCTACGGTGCTGCATAAGTAAATCGTTGGCCAGAGACTGCTTGTCATGCCATGTAAAGTATGTGGGTTGCTGGACCCAGAACCCGTAAATATCATTCACGAGCCGCTGCCTATGGCCCCGCTTTGCCTCAAGAATTACGGAGGCTTCACCATCCCTCCCCGTGAAGCTAAGCTGAAAAATTTCTGCATTAAGCCCCTGAAGGGTATCCAACTTTCGAAGCGCGACCGTTGCTTCCGCAGCGAGGTCTTTATCAGCCCTCGTCCAGACTTGATCGTAGAAAGTGAGCGCCCCAGTTATCATGGCGAGTGGCAAGCCGCACAGAATAAGCAGGTCTTTCCATGACCCCAGATTAAAGAAACCAGGTTTCTTGGAGGTCTTTTCCAGCGATTTGATACGATGGTAAATATTGTCCAAATCGCGCTCAGATATTTCCGTATTGGTTTTTTCTGTCATCGTCCCACCAAATGCTGCCGATCCATCAAAAGTTACATACCCTTCCTGGCAAATGGAAGGCTACATACCAATACGGTAGATGTGACAAGCCAGATTAAAACCGCCTTTTTACGATATTGGACTACGCAGTCGGCAACACATAGTCCTTGAAATCCTCGCGGAGTTTGGTTTTCAGGAGTTTACCGGTAGCTGTATGCGGAAGTTCGTCGACGAAGACGACGTCGTCTGGTAACTGCCATTTCGCGAGAGAGCTTTCCAGATGCTTGAGGACATCTTCGCGGGTTACTGAATGCCCCTCCTGCTTCACCGCGATAACCAGCGGACGCTCATCCCATTTCGGATGAGGAATGGCGATCACGGCAGCCTCCACAATGCCGGCGCAGCCCACTGCCTCATTTTCCACATCAATGGAGGAAATCCATTCGCCGCCCGACTTGATCACATCTTTCGAGCGATCGGTAATCTGCATATAACCATCGGGATCGATAGTGCCAACATCGCCGGTCGAGAACCAGCCGTTGTCATCGAGGACATCGCCGCCCTCCCCCTTGAAATAGCCGTTGGTGATCCAGGGACCGCGTACCTTGATATCGCCGAACGCAACACCATCGCGCGGCAGTTCGATGTTGTCATCATTGGTGATTTTAAGCTCCACCCCATAAACAACGCGCCCCTGTTTGACCCGGATATCAATCTTCTCTGCTTCAGAGAGACTCTCATGGCGTTTCAGAAGGTTGCCCGTTGTCCCGATGGGGCTGGTTTCCGTCATGCCCCAAGCATGCACCACATCTACGCCATAATCCTCAACGAACGCGGAAATCATCGATCGGGGTGCGGCTGAACCACCGATAACCGTGCGGTTCATGCTGGTGAATTTGAGGTTATTCTCCTTCACATACCCAAGTAACATCATCCAGATAGTTGGAACCCCGGCGGATAATGTTACCTCTTCCGCCTCCATCAGCTCATAAAGTGATGCACCGTCCATGGCTGCTCCCGGCAATACCATCTTGGCACCGCACATGGCCGCCGCATACGGAAGACCCCAGGCATTCGCATGGAACATCGGCACGACCGCAAGGATCGAATCCCGATTGCTGATACCCAGACCATCCTGCGCACAAACACAGAAACTATGCAGAACCGTCGAGCGATTGGCATAGAGCACGCCCTTCGGGTTCCCCGTCGTCCCCGACGTATAACAGAGCGAGGACGCGGTCATCTCATCAAAATCCGGCCAGGTATAATCACCGTCTTCGGCGCCAATAAGGGTCTCGTAACAAAGCAGGTTATCGAGCTTACTATCGGGCATATTAGCCTCGTCAGTCATGACGATGAAGCCTTCGACGTTGGGAAGTTGCTCGGCAAGAGCTTCGATCAGCGGCATAAAGGTCAGGTCGACGAAAATATATTTATCTTCTGCGTGATTAACAATATAGGCGATCTGTTCAGGGAAAAGTCGCGGATTAATCGTATGGCAAACCGCCCCCATACCGGAGACGCCAAAATAAATCTCCATATGACGATAGCCGTTCCAGGCAACTGTGCCCATCCGATCGCCCATTGCCACGCCAAGCCGTCCCAGTGCCTGCGCCAGTTTTTTGGCCCGCAAGTTCAGCTCGCGGTAATTGGTGCGGTGGAGCGGTCCTTCGACGGACCGGGAGACGATTTCAACATCTCCGTGGTTCTTACCCGAATATTCGATAAGCGAAGAAATCAGCAGCGGCCGATCCTGCATAAAACCCAGCATATTTTTATCCCTGATTTATTTGTTGTTCGTTCTGTGCCGCAGCATAAATCCCACCACAGAATTGGTAAAGGCCCTTTGAAATACATTCGGTGCCTGTTTATGTCATCCTACTTTACGTAGGGGAATTAAGGCAGGCCGCAGCGCTATCGATGAGTATTTTGTCAGCGACCGATAATTTGCGTACAATCAACTGGTTGAAATCCGAATCAGCCTTTTCTGATAACGAAATGAGCGCGCCATGATAATAAAAACCCTAAAGCTCCTTTTCGCCCTCCTCGTCATACTATCGGTTGCCAGCGTACTCCTGCTTTTCACTCCGCTTGGAGATCGTCCACTCACCCAGATATTCCCGGTCGGTGAGGTAAAGCCGATAGATTTTAAAAATCTATCATTAAAGGATAGTCCGAACCAATATCTTGTCTGTCCTGCGGACTACTGCGCGGCACCAGCCAACGCGGTCAGCCCGATTTTCAACATCGCGGCCGGTACACTTCAGAAACGCTGGCAGAAAATGTTGGATCATGAGGCAAATATCAGCCGGCAAACCGCCATCAATACAGCAACTCAAGAAACCGTCATTCAACGCACGGCATGGGTCCGCTATCCAGATATTATCACGGTAGAGTTCATTCCACTTGGCCAGGATCGGTCAAGCTTAGCCATCTATAGCCGCTCCATTTATGGGCGCAGTGATTTTGGCGAAAATCAGAAACGGGTCGAAAACTGGATCCAAAATTTCGAGGCAAAATAGTAGGTTATTTTATTTTTCTAATTTGTTGAATGAGTAACAGCATCCGCCCAGGAGATGAAATCATTGGTGACGTCATCGCGATTGATTTCATTCAGAAGCTCATGCCGCCCGCCGTCATAGAATTTATGGATGACGCCGGTAAAACCATGCGCCTCAAAAACTGACAGCAAGCGCTTAACGCCTTTTGTGTTTTCGCCAACGGGGTCCGCCGTGCCGCTAAAAACATAAATCGGCATCGCCTTATTCATTTTTGAAACTGCGCTGTTCCCCGCCACCTGTGTCAAGGCATCGAGCATGCCGATCCAGGTGGCAACGGAGCAGTCAAATCCGCAAAGCGGGTCGGCAACATATTTATCGACTTCCGCCGCATCGCGGGATAGCCAGTCAAACTCCATTCGGTTTGGCTTAAACGCCTTGTTAAACGCCTTGAACGTCATGCCCGCCATTACCGCGCTATGACCTTCTGCGCCCAATCGCAATTTTTCAAGTCGCGTGATGGCCTGTCCGACTTTTCCAAGTGCACCCGGCGGTCCGTTAGTCGCGGACAAGGCGGCGGCGACAATGCTATCGCCATATTCCGCCATATATTGCTGGGTCAGGAAGGACCCCATGGAATGCCCGAGCAATATAATCGGCACCCCGGGATGACGCTTGGCGATTTCCTGATTAAGCAGGAACATATCCCGGACCGCCTTGTTCCAGCCATCCTTATCGGCCATATGGCCGGGCGCTTGCGCCTTGGGGATACTCTTTCCGTGCCCTCGATGATCATTGGCATAGACGCCATATCCAGATCCGTTGAGAGCGCTTGCGAACCGTGCGTAGCGCCCGCCATGCTCTGCCATGCCATGGGAAATCTGGACAATAGCCTTGGTTGCCCCCAAAGACGGCCAATGATAACAATGAATTTGTAATCCGTCCGTGCCGGTAAATTGAAACTCATGTCCCATGCAATGCCCTCCCATATTAAGTATTTAGCCATGAAGAGCGATATCAAACAACTCTCTTGTCAAACTTCACTTTGACAGCGCCCGAGAGAAGGTTTTAAATCGGCCAACTGCCAAAAAAATCAACAAACAAGGATAACGGAATGCCAAACCCCAGTTTTCCGCAGGGTAACTCCCTCGCCGCCCGGGATGCGAAAAGTCAGATCCATTCTTATACAAACCTGTCCGTCCACGAGAAGGAAGGCCCGCTGATTATCGAGCGCGGCAAAGGCATTCATGTTTGGGACGATAATGGCAAGGAGTATATTGAGGGATTGGCCGGGTTATGGTGTACGTCCTTCGGATTTGGTGAGGAAGAACTGATCAATGCCGCGATCACGCAAATGCGCAAACTCCCCTATTATCATTCTTTTGCCAGCAAATCGACGGAGCCAAGCATTCGGCTTGCCGAAAAACTGCTCGAAATTGCCCCAACGGAATTTTCCAAAGTATTCTTTGTCAATTCCGGCTCTGAGGCCAATGATACCGTGGTCAAGCTCGTCTGGTACTATAACAATGCCCTTGGACGGCCAAAGAAAAAGAAAATCATTGCCCGGCAGAAAGGCTATCACGGCGTCACCGTCGCTGCGGCCAGCCTTACCGGCCTGCCCCCTTTGCATAACGATTTTGATTTACCCATCCAGGGTATCCTGCATACCAGCTGCCCGCATTTTTATCGTTTTGGCTTAGAGGGCGAGACCGAAGAGGAGTTTGCCAGCCGGATGGCGGATGATCTCGAAAAGCTGATTATCGCCGAAGGTCCCGATACAGTTGCCGCCTTTATTGCCGAGCCAATTATGGGTGCCGGCGGCGTCATCATCCCGCCCGTGACCTATTTTGAGAAAGTCCAGGCAGTGCTTCGGAAATATGATGTGCTGATGATCGCCGACGAAGTGATTTGCGGTTTTGGCCGGACGGGACAGATGTGGGGCTCGCAAACCTTCGATATCCAGCCCGATATCCTATCTTGCGCCAAAGCACTCTCCAGCGCTTATCTCCCTATCGCTGCGGTGATGGTCTCGGAAGATATATTCCGCGGTATGGTCACCCAAAGCGAGAAGCACGGCGCCTTTGCCCATGGTTATACCTATTCAGGGCATCCCGTCCCCGCCGCCGTCGCCATGCGCACCATGGAGCTAATGGAGGAGCGCAATATATTGGACCATGTCCGCCATGTCTCTCATCGCTTTAGTGAGCGTTTCAAGGCGCTTGCCGATCATCCGCTGGTCGGCGAGGTCCGGGTTTGCGGTCTGATTGGCGCGGTGGAGCTTGTCGCCGACAAAAAGACAAAGCGTTCCTTTGATCCCAAATTCATGGCAGGACATAAGGCCTATGAGGCCATGCAGGAGGAAGGCGTGATCAGCCGGGCTGTTGCTGGCGATAACATGGCGTTGTGTCCACCGCTCATCATCACAGAGACCGAAATCGACGAGATGTTCGACCGTTTTACCCGCGGCCTCGACCAAGCCGCCGCATTGGCGTCTAAGGAGAACTGGCGAGAGGATTAATTGCCCTGCAGCTTACGATTTTCCGGAAGCTCAAATGATTCTGACTTAGGGTCAGGACACTAGAGCGCTAAGTCCCTATTTCCGGGGCTTGATCGCAATCGGGACTGGCCCGCCGACGTTCCGCACCGTCGGCGTGCCCGGCTCGTTCCAGCGCAGAAGTGTGATATGCCAGAGGCCGGGGCTCTGGCGCGATGGATCTATCAATCCAACATGGCCCAAATCGCGGATATGGTCTGCAGCCTGCCAGGATGCAGGAGCTTCCCCGAGCGCGAGCGTACCCTGCCAGGGCACCCTTGCCATCGCATAAATCATCGCGGCCTCCGGATGCCGAAGGTCAAGGAGGGCACAATGCGCCACTTCATATGATATCATCACCCGTGGAGGATCACCCCTTTCACATATTCGCCGATGGCAACCCGGGCACTTTTCTCATCCGGGCTGAGATAAAGCGCATCCTGTCCGCGGCGGTTGAAACGGGCGGCGGGCCGACAGGGGATACCTCGCTCCAATGTCACATCGGTGCGATCAGCGAAGACAATTCGAACAAATATCCCGGTAACTTCGGTTAGGAATGCGGGCGGTAAAGCCGGGCTCAAAGGACTATATCCTTGGCTTTCGGCGGAAATGCCGCATATTGCGGCATGTCGATCTGCGCTCTAATCCAAGACGAGAGCATCAGACATGCTGGCCGCCGTTGATATGGATTTCGGCGCCCGTGACATAGGAGGACGGCGCATCGCAAAGGAAGTAGATGGTTGCGGCAACTTCTTCGGGGCGCCCCAGCCGACGGAGCGGGATATCCTTGATCATCTCCTCAGTGCCGGGCGACAAAATAGACGTATCGATCTCGCCGGGAGCTATGGCGTTGACCCTGACCCCATAGGGGCCAAAATCTGAGGCCAGCTCCCGGGTCAGCGCCGCCAGTGCCGCTTTCGATGTGCCATATGCGGCGCCAGCAAAGGGATGGACATGCCCGCCGGCAATGGACGTCACATTGACAATAGCGCCCTTGGCCGCGACC
Organism: Sneathiella sp.; assembly: GCA_002732675.1. Taxonomy (GTDB): domain Bacteria; phylum Pseudomonadota; class Alphaproteobacteria; order Sneathiellales; family Sneathiellaceae; genus Sneathiella. Next base: position 6,498 of record NVRR01000077.1, read on the forward strand.
AATTCTTCGAATAGCCCCTGTGCCAGCATCAGCGGCGCAAAGACGTTGACATTATAAACATGCAGCCAGTCCGCATATTGCGAATTCAGGGTATTAAACCTTTCCTCATCCGGGCCCTTTGGCGAAATACCAGCGTTGTTGACCAACGCATGAAGCGGAGCGCCAGCAAGTTTCTCCCGGATCTGCTCGATAGATTTTGGAAGACCGTCAATATCGGCAAGATCGATCTGAAGATGATCCTTCTCCCCACCCTCCCATGGGCAATGTTCCGAGAAAGCCTGACGCGATACCGTAAGGACCCGCCATCCGGCGGCGCTAAAGCGCTTGACCGTCGCATGGCCGATCCCCCGGCTGGCGCCGGTAAGCAAAAGCACCTTTTGTGTGTCTGACATCAGACCTTCTTCCTATTCTGAAATTTCTGGGCGCGCGCTGCTCACAATGACAACAGCGACTGCGAACGTCAATGGGAACTCACCGCGTTCGGATCATACCAGTCCGAGATTAAATATTTATGTTCTCCTGCGGTCGACCGCACACCGACTCCGCTGCCATATAGACCACATACAGAATTTCATCATCTGTCATCTGATGCGTATCGATAAAATTCAGCAGATACGCCCGGCCGGTTTCCTCACCCTTGATGACGCGCTCATAGTCGTTGATTGCCATTTTCATAATTTTCTCCATGATAATAGTACCTTTTATCCTGTTGCCTCCATCATCGGTATATCGAGATGGTTCGGGCTTCCACTGGTGCCGTCGACTTACAATAATAGCGATGCGAAATTATATGCCTAATATTTTAGGCATATCAACTGTTATTTTATTGTTTTATAAAAAAAATAGATTTTATCTCGCGTATAATCATGTATAATTGCACATCGGGTAAAAGCATTGACCCCTTCTCAACTGGCCAGTGTGTATGGGCGGAAAGCAGAGAATGACGGAACAACAAATATACGAAAGAATAAAGGAAACCAGGCAATCCCTGGGTTTATCCCAGAAGGCAATATCGGATAAACTGGGCTGCAGTTATCAGGCGTGGCAGGGATACGAAGCCGGAAATAACCTGCCCGGCGGCAAAATTCTGCAAAAGCTTAATAATTTAGGTGTCAGCGTCGATTGGCTGCTAACCGGCCATGGGAGCCTGGCGGAGGAAGCCAAAAGCTTCAATCCGGACCGGATGTCTTATATCCCACATGTCGACGCCCGGCTGGCGGCGGGGCATGGCCACATAAATGAGCGCATGCAAATTCTTGATTATGTTCCGTTCACGAAGGAGTATCTGTTCAAGAAACTGGGACGCACCGGGATTGATGGCCTCTCCATTCTGGAGGTCAGTGGCGACAGCATGGAGCCGACCATCAGCGATGGAAATCTGGTGATGATTGATCAGATGGAAACCGATGTTTCGGGCTCGATTATGGCCTTCGTCTTTGAAGACTGTGCCTATATCAAGCGCCTGCAGAAATTTCTGGGCGGGATTGATGTTGTCAGCGATAACAAGGAATTATACCCGCCGCACCAGATCGCCAATGATGAACTGGATCAATTCCACATTATCGGCCGGGTTCGCTGGATCGGGAAAACCATCTGACAGTTCCGGCCCCGCTCGCTCTTGCATATTTCTATCTCTTGGCGTCTGCATGAACGGTTTCAAGCTCGCTTAAGCGCGAGGCCAGATACCCGGAGGGACGGCTGAAACGGGCCAGTAACAAATAGAAAACCGGGACGACGAACAACGACAGAACGGTGGAGAACACGACACCGCCGAAAATGACAATGCCGATCGCTTCCCGACTTTCCGCTCCGGCGCCCGTGGCAATGGCGAGGGGAACGGCCCCTAGCGCCGTTGAAATCGTCGTCATCAGGATGGGGCGCAGACGAATGATGGAGGCGTCGGTAATGGCACTCAGAATATCCGCTCCTTCATCGCGAAGCTGGTTGGCGAATTCAACAATCAGGATGGCATTTTTGGCGGTCAGCCCGATCAACATGATGATCCCGATTTGACTGTAGATATTGAGCGATAGTCCTGTCAGAATAATCGCCCCCAGCGCCCCGGTGATGGCCAATGGCACCGTCGTCATGATGATGAGCGGATGGATAAAGCTTTCAAATTGCGCGGCCAGCGCCAGAAACACGACCAGTAAGGCGGCCACAAAGGTAAATGTCAGCGCGGTGCTGGAATCTTTAAACGACCGGCTCAGACCACCATAGGAAATACGTGCGTCACCGCCACTTTCCTCTTTCACCAGCTCCTCTACATAGGTCAGGGCTTGTTCCAGAGTATAATTCGGCCCCAAAGACGCGGTTATTGTCACCGTCCGCTGACGATCCGATCGTTTCAGCTCTCCCGGCCCGGCTCTATCTGTCACGCTCACCAGATTGGAGAGCGGAATGAGACGGCCAGAGCTGTCAGAGCGCACATAAATATTGGTGAGGTCGTCCCGATTTTGCCGATCTTCCTTTCGTGCCTGAACAATAACGTCATATTGCTTGCCACCCTGATCGTAGGTAGTGACATTGCGCGCGCCCATCAATGTCTCCAAAGTGCGCCCAATAGCCTCCATCGAGACACCGAGATTGGCGGCACGCTCCCGATCAATATCCACATGGATTTGCGGCTGGGTTTCCTGATAATCCTTGTCGACATTTAGAAGATTCGTGTTCTCTCCCGCCCTATCGATGACCCGGTCGGCCCATTCATTAAGAATATCATAGGACGGACCGCCCATAATAATCTGCACCGGCGCCCGAAATCCACGCTGACCGAGACTTGCCGGATTTACAGCGAAGGCCCGAACACCGGGAATTGCCAACAGCTTCGGAAAGGAGGCTTGAACAATTTCCTGCTGTGACCTCGTCCGTTGTTCCCACGGCACGAGATTGGTCAGCATAAAGGCGACATTTACAGGTCCAGGCTGACGAAAGGAGCCAAGGAAGGCAAAAACCCGCGTTGCCTCCCCGTTTTCCACCAACGGATTGAAAATCTCCTCGATTTTAAGGACATTGCGCCGAGTATATTCCATGCTCGCGCCTTCGGGAGCCGAAACCGGGATATAGAAGACGCCGCGATCCTCGGTAGGCGCGAACTCCTTCGGCACCGCCTCATAGAAAGTATAGGCAAGACCAGAAAATGCGACGGCGATAGCAGCGATAATCAGCGGAATTTTTAGGGTGCGCTGCAAAAGCCAGCCATAGCCTGTGGCCAAGCCGACAAAAACCCGCTCCGTCGATTTAAAAAACCAACCTTCCTTTTTCGTCTCCACCAGCAGCTTTGAACACAGCATGGGTGTCAGGGTCAGCGCGACAAAACTTGAGAACATAACGGCGGCGGCAACAGCAACGCCAAATTCACGGAACAGCCTACCCGTGGTGCCATCAAGGAAGGAAATGGGAATAAACACTGCGATCAGCACGATAGTCGTTGCGACCACCGCAAACGCCACCTGTTTGGAGCCGCGACTGGCGGCCAGCAACGGTGGCTCCCCCTCCTCTATGCGCCGATGGATATTCTCCAGCACCACAATGGCATCGTCGACAACAAGGCCAATGGCGAGCACCAGCGCCAGCAAGGTCAGGACATTGACCGAGTAGTCCAGCGCCGCCAGAACCGTCAAGGTCGCAATGATTGAGACGGGAATGGCAATGGCCGGTATAAAAGTAGCCCTGATTGATCGCAGAAACAGAAAAATCACGCACACAACCAGCACCATGGCGATGCCGAGGGCGATAAACACTTCCTTTATGGACCGGCTGATAAACACTGATTGATCATAGGATACCTGGATATGCAGCCCCGCTGGCAGGCTTTGGTTCAGACGGTTGATAACGACTTTTACACCATCGGCAACTTCCAGTACGTTCGCCCCTGACTGGCGAATAATGCCAAGGCCAACTGCCGATTCCCCGTTTACCCGGATGCTTGTCCGTTCATTCTCCGCATCGATCTCAACCTCCGCAACATCGCCCAGACGAACGACACCCCTTTCATCATTTTTGATAATGATCTGGCGGAACTCGTCCGGCGTTTTTAAATCGGATTGTGTGCGGATGGAGAATTCGCGCATGCTAGATTCAACTCGGCCCGACGGAATTTGAACATTCTGCCCGCGGATCGCGGCCTCAACGTCTTGTACTGTCAGCGCCCGCGCCGTCAAGGCAGGCGAATTCAGCCAGATGCGCATTGCATAGCGTCGGGCGCCGCCAATCCGCACTTGCGCCACGCCGTCAACGGTGGAGATAGCATCAACAAGATTGCGGTCGGCATAATCTGTAAGTTCCAGCTGATTCAGATTGGAGCTGGTCAGGGAAAGCCACATAATGGGCCGGGCATCGCTTTCGGATTTAGAAATTCTCGGCGAATCCGCTTCTTCGGGGAGAACATTAATGATCCGGGAGACACGAGAGCGAATGTCGTTCGTCGCCTCCTCGATATCCCGTCCAAGGTTAAACTCGACATTAACGGAGGAATATTCTTCGCGGCTGGTGCTATCAATCCGGCTGACGCCACTGATGCCGGCAACAGCATCCTCAATAATCTGGGTGATCTGGCTTTCAACAATTTCCGCCGAAGCACCGCGATATCCTGTACTAATGGAAACATTCGGCCGATCGACGTCCGGATACTCGCGTACACTTAACGACTGATAGGAAAAAAGCCCGAACAGGACGAGTACCAGAGAAAAAACAATAGCCAGCACAGGGCGCTTGATGGCGAGATCGGGCAGTCTCATTGCGTATGTCCGGCGGCAACGTCAGATTTTGCCATGGACGCCTTGACAGGCATGCCGTCTTTCACCCGCTGCAGTCCTTCAACAATGACTTGATCTTGCTTGGTCAGCCCCTGAATGACTTCTGCAAAACCCCTGGTACGCCTCCCAATTTTAATCGGAGTTCTAATGACTTTACCGTCCCGTACTGCATAGACATGGTAACCGCCAATGGTGGTAACAA
>NVRR01000078.1 GCA_002732675.1 Sneathiella sp.
GACGCCAACGCCATCCAGAACGTCCACCAGAATGGATGCGTTTGATGTGTAATCAACACAGGCTTCCAAATGGCGCAGGATCGCCAGACGGCGGTGTTTGCTGACGGTGTTTGCGTAGGTGCCCATTATCTATTTTCCCCTCGTAAATGATCTTCGTGGCGGCCCAGAATGCTTTCCTGACGAGCTTGGCCATCACGCAATCCGCGCATCCCCTCGCGCACCGCTTTCATGTCGCCAGCCATCTCGGTCATCATCAGTTGAAGTTGATGCATCTCGTCTTTTCCGGGCATGTTGTTGACTGTTGATTGGAGCGTCAGGATTTTTAAATCCTGTTCATCCATTCCGACGACGCGGTCCGTTTCTTCCATCTCCAGATCATCTTTATCAAATGTGAAGAGAACCGTAAATTCCGTGTCCACTTTCTGCGGAACCGGCTCCAGGGTCACAACACAAGCCTGCGTCACAGATGTCTGTATCCTGCCGGTGACAGAAATCAGGCCACTTTTCGGCTGACGTTGAAGTCTCCCCTTTGCCGTCATCTCAGAGACGCCCAAAATATCAAGCTGCGCCGCCAGATACTGACATTCCGCTGTCGTCGCCTCAATGTTAAACGAAATGGCTTCGCGCCCCAACCGCTCAACATTGAAGGCCGACGCAAAACCTGCCTCGGCTTTTTCCATAGCGGATAATCCTTTTCATCAGTTAAACCATAGGGAATACGGCCTAGTTCGTACATCCACACGATTCGAAGGCGCGAAAATACTGGTTTCAATCAATGCGGTCAATGGCTATTATGCAAGTGCCCGATTTACTCATTTCAAGCGAGCTATTCTGCCCCGGAAAGCCCGCTCATATCATGAAAAATCCCCAAAATCAGGGACCCCCGTCATGAGACCGCCTGCCCCTTGCGCTTTCAGCCGTGCATCCGCCGCCCGGACATAGTCCGCAAGTTTCGCAACAGCTTTGAGCGAAACGTTCTCGACCGTTCCGTAATGGTTTCGTTCAAGCGCGGCTTCAAGCGATTCCGCCTCGCCGTCGAGCGCCGCCTCATACGCGACAATGCGGCCATAAAAGGCCTTTGCCATCAGTTTTATCCGCTTGCCGATACCGAGATCACCAACGCCCATTTCCCGTAAAGACTGGTCCATATCCGCAAACATCAAATCGAAAATCATCTGCGAGAGTTTTTGCGATTGTTTATCTTCGCCTTTGAGCTGGCGCATAACCAGGAAGGCATGAAGCGAGATCATTTCAAACCGGCCATCCACCGTATCCGGAACCGCCGCCAGTTGATAAAAGGCGGGCTTCCGAGACTGTGATACGATCGCCGCATAAATGTCCCCGGCGATCTGACCCTTAGGGTCGCGTTTAAACAAATTACCAAAAACCAAGAGGCCACTCCGCTATCGCGCCTGAGCGTCATCACGCATCGGCTTTATGTAAGGCACGTCTCGCGGAAAATTTGACATTTCCGTCTCGGCACGCCATTTATTGGCCTACGAAGTACGCATATAGCTGTATATAGTCAACTCAAAGCGGCAGTAAAACAACGAGACCATGATGAATTTCAAGACTGGACTATATGTTGGCACCCTGGGATTGCTCCTTATGGCCTGCTCTCCCATCAAGACCGATCAGGGATATCGCCTGGATCCGGGGCAACTGGCAAAGGTTGAAGCCGGCATTACCAGTAAGGATGAGGTGGAACGCCTGATGGGTTCGCCGTCCAGCATTGCGACATTCCAGACCGACGGCGACGCCTGGTATTATATCAGCAGCAAGACGGAACATTTGGCCTTTCTGCCCAAAGACGTTATGCAGCGCAACGTCATCGTCGTGAAATTCGATATCGATGACATCGTTGCCGAAATCAAGGATTACGACAAGGAAGATGGCAGGGAGCTGGAGATTGTCGAACGAACAACACCAACCGGCGGCCGTGAGCTTGGTTTCTTTGAACAGCTCTTTGGCAACCTCGGGCGCTTCAATGCGGCCGGCGAATAGTAATATCCCTAACGACTACCCCATAAAAAAAGCCCCCGACACTGCCGGGGGCTTTTCTCATTCATCAGGACTTTTACGTCCGATATTTACTGCGCCAATACAGCTAACAACAACAACGCAATAATATTGGTGATCTTGATCATCGGGTTGACCGCCGGGCCAGCCGTATCCTTGTAAGGATCACCAACCGTATCGCCGGTCACCGCAGCAGCATGGGCATCCGTGCCCTTGCCGCCATGATGTCCATCCTCAATATATTTCTTGGCATTGTCCCAGGCACCGCCGCCCGCCGTCATAGAGACAGCAACAAACAGCCCGGTAATGATAACACCCAGAAGCATGGCGCCCACCGTCGCGAAAGCCGCAGACTTATCGGCGATCACCAGCATCACGAAGAAAACCACGATCGGGGCAAGTAGAGGCAGCAAGGATGGAATAATCATTTCCTTGATTGCCGCTTTGGTCAGCAGATCAACAGCGCGCCCATAATCGGGTTTGCTTGTGCCTTCCATGATGCCCGGGATTTCCTTGAACTGCCGCCGCACTTCGCGCACAACAGATCCCGCCGCACGGCCCACAGCCATCATACCCATGGCACCGAACAGATAGGGAAGCATCCCGCCCAATATCAACCCAACAACGATATAGGGGTTTTGCAGGCTAAAATCGAGCGTGACCCCCTGGAAGAAGCTGAACTCCGTTGGCGATGCGTTCTTGATGAAGTACGCAAGATCCTCGGTATAAGCTGCAAACAGCACCAGCGCCCCAAGTCCGGCTGAACCAATGGCATAGCCCTTGGTTACGGCCTTCGTCGTGTTGCCGACGGCGTCCAAAGCGTCCGTGGTTTTACGAACTTCAGCAGGCATATCCGCCATCTCTGCGATACCACCAGCATTATCCGTGACCGGACCGTAAGCATCAAGAGCAACGACCATACCGGCCAGCGCCAGCATCGTTGTCACAGCAATGGCAATCCCGAACAAGGCCGCAAGATTGTAGGAAACGATAATACCTGCACAGATAATAAGGGCAGGAACCGCCGTTGCTTCCATGGAAACCGCAAGACCCTGGATAACATTGGTCCCATGTCCGGTTTCAGACGCCGCCGCAATACTGCGGACAGGACGATATTCCGTCGAGGTATAATATTCCGTAATCCAGATCAAAAGACCCGTGACAACCAAACCAACAAGACCACAGAAAAACAGGCTCATGCCCGTGAAGGTCTTATCGCCAATGGTATAAACAGTATCCATACCAATGGTCAGGGAGGTCACCGGCCAAAGCACGAGAGCCGACAAAACCGTCGTCACCAGAAAGCCTTTATATAAAGCTCCCATGATGTTGTTGTTGGCGCCGAGTTTGACGAAAAGCGTGCCAATGATCGAGGTCAAAATACACGCGGCACCGATCATGAGCGGATACGCCATCATCTGTGAATCGCCGACAAAGTAAATGGAGCCAAGCACCATTGTCGCAACAATCGTGACGGCATAGGTTTCAAACAGATCGGCAGCCATACCGGCACAATCGCCAACATTATCGCCAACGTTATCGGCAATAACCGCGGGGTTGCGAGGATCATCTTCGGGAATACCGGCTTCGACCTTACCGACAAGATCGGCGCCGACATCGGCACCCTTGGTAAAGATACCGCCGCCAAGCCGGGCGAAAATCGAGATCAGGGAGGCGCCAAGGCTGAGGCCGATAAGACTGTCAATCATTACGCGCCCCTCAACGCCGGAGCTGACGAGATAGGCATAGTAGCCGGCAACGGCCAGCAAGGCCAAACCAACAACCAGCATGCCCGTGACGGCACCCGCCTTAAAGGCAACATCCAGTCCCTCTTTCAGGCTTTTGGCAGCGGCCGCAGCCGTCCGGACATTGGCCCGTACAGACACGTTCATACCAACAAAGCCCGCAAGGCCAGATAAGATGGCACCAATCAGAAAGCCGATCGCGACTTTCAAGCCCAACAAAAAGAATAAAATCACGACGATGACAACCCCAACAACCCCGATTGTCATATATTGCCGGCTCAGGTAAGCACTCGCCCCCTCCTGAATAGCTGCAGAAATTTCCTGCATTCGTGCCGTCCCGGCATCACTTGAAAGAACCGATCGTCCCGCATACGCGCCATAGGCCAGCGCCAAAAATCCGCAGATGATCGGTATCCATAACATTACTGACATTATATCAACCCCGTCATTTAGTTCGAAAAAAGGCCATCGTAGGGATGGCCTTGACTATAATTTCTTGGTGCCTTCACTAGGCATTCTTTTGGACAAACTCTTTATAAATAAAGCTGTTAATCGCGCAACAGAATGCCAGATAAACATTTTCTTCGCAAGTATTTGCACTGGAATTTGTCAGGACGGTTTCTGACGCCGGTTTTACTTTGGCCATGCGGGCAAATATGACGCGGAAAAACCGCGCCTAAAAACCACAGCCGCAGAAATTATGGATTTTTTTGAATAGCTGGTGGCGCCGCCGCACCGAACATGCTATCCGAGCGTCACGTATTTTCAGGAGGCAGGCAAGTATGAATCTATCAAAAATTTCAGCCGGCAAAGACGTCCCAAGGGATGTAAATGTCGTTATCGAAATTCCCCTTGGCGGTGTGCCCGTCAAATATGAAGTGGACAAAGAGAGCGGCGCCATGTTTGTCGACCGTTTCCTCCATACCGCTATGTTCTACCCCTGCAATTATGGCTTTATTCCCCATACCCTGGCCGATGACGGTGATCCCACCGATATGCTTGTCGCCGGCCCCATTCCGGTTATTCCGGGCGCCGTGATCCGTGCCCGCCCCGTCGGGGTTCTGATCATGGAAGACGAAGCCGGTCAGGACGAAAAAATCCTGGGGGTTCCGGTGGATGCCTTACATCCTTACTATTCGAATATTTCCAATTATACGGATTTGCGCGATATTCTGCTGGATCAGATTTCCCATTTTTTCGAGCATTACAAGGATCTCGAAGCGGGCAAATGGGTCAAGATCATGCGGTGGGGCGATGCCGATGAGGCTGCGGCAATGATTGAAAAATCCCTGGTCGACGGCGCCCTGCTCGGCTAGCTATTCAGGATCGCTGCGGGATTTATTCTGCGGCGGTCCTGACCCGCGCCGTCTTCGTTATATTCCAGACCGTCAGGACAATCACCACGAAGAGCAAGGGCAGCGCCCCGAGATTGACGACCTCCCAGCCAAAATGTTCCTGTAACTGACCGGACATCAGTGACGCCGTTGCCACCGTGCCAAAGACCATAAAGTCATTGAGACCCTGTACCTTGGCTGTCTCCGACGGCCTGTAGGTTGTTGTCACCAATGTGGTGCCGCCAATGAACATGAAATTCCAGGAAAGCCCGAGCAGTACCAGCGCGATATAAAAATTGGCAAGATCCAGCCCCATCAGCGAGACGATAACGCTGCAAACGCCCAAAAGCGCCCCCACAAAAATAATCTTATATTCGCCAAACCGGGAAATAAGCGATCCTGTAAAGAAGCTGGGGCCATACATGGCAACCACATGCCAGCTGATCACATTGAAGCTATCGCTATATAGATGGCCACAGCCGATCATGGCGAGCGGCGTCGCCGTCATCACCAGGCTCATCACCCCGAACCCGATCATGGCGCTCAGGACGGCGACAATAAAGGTTGGCTGGCGGGCTATCTCTAAGAGAGGCCGCTGATTTTCGTCATGCTCAATCGTGCTCATTTTCGGGATAGAGACGAAACTAATCAGGATCATAGCGAGCAAGCCAAGAATTATGATCGCCAGATAAGGCCCAAGATAGGTATGGGGTGCGAACAGATCCTTACTGTGGCTGGCAATCTGCGGCCCGAGAAACCCGGCAATAAGCCCGCCTGCCAGAACATAAGAAACCGCCTTGCTGCGATGCTGGATCCCGGCCACATCGACGGCGGCAAAGCGATAATAGTTCCCGAATGCCGTATACATACCGACAAACATGGCGCCAAAAACGAAGCCCCAGAAATTCGAGACAACGATCGAGTAGCTGCAAATTGCCGCGCCGATCATGCCAATGAAGGCGCCGAACAGGAAGCCGGCTTTTCGCCCAACCCGCCGCATGAACAGCGATGCCGGAATTGTCATGAGAGCCGTGCCGGTCACCACCGCGGTTACCGGAACCGTCGCCAGCGATTTATCGTCACCCAGAAGCAGCAGGCTCACCAGCGCTGCCGAGCTGATCATGATCGACGTCGTGCTATTCATGAGCGCCTGGCACCCGGACATCAGCAGAATACTTAACTTCGTTCGGGAATCCATCGCGGCTTTAGTCCTTCGCCTACTCTTTTTATTTATTCTTGTCGATGTTCCTGACTATGCAGAAACTTCTTCGATTTTGAAAGCCAATAGACGCCGTCTTCTCATTGTTGTGAAGATGAGGGGGGCTGTATCAGGCGGCGCCCTGTAAATCCTGGTTCACTTTTAGCACATCAAAGCCATGGATACAGTCAGCTGATGTCGGGACGGCCTCTTCCCGGCTCCGCCATAAACCAAACCGGCCAATTTCCCACCGGTCCGGATCAAGCAATACCATATGGGCAAAAAGACCCGGTTTACCAAGAGTATCCTGATGCTCCTGTTTCTCCTTCTCCATCGCCTTACCCAGTGGCAGCTGCGACGGGACTTTGTCAATCGCACTCCGCAGGAAGGTCGGCTCCTCAGAGCTTGACCCGTAATCAAAGTCGACAATTTGCCAGCTTCTGACCCGCGGACGACCAAAGGTTTCTATGACGCCGCTAAAAAGATTATCAAACAAAAAATCCTGGGCGACCTGGCTGTTCTCCCAGATATAAAACGGGGCGTAGATATGATCTTCCGCGTCATAGAGATAGAATTTATGCCGCAAGCCGGGACGACCTTCGAATAACCGGCTGCGCATTGAAACATGCTGATACACCTGTTCAACATCAAAATCCTCTGGTAATCGCACCGAATACTGCATCGCCAGCATAAAGATCTCCCATAAAGAACATGAAAATTACGTAGAATATTTCAAAAATACGACAATAAGACAAGTAGTAGAATTGCATGGCTATTATGCGCGACAAGCAGGGCCCTAAAAATGCTGCCATCCTGGACGGAGAAGCGGAATTTCTGCGCCGTCCTGATCAAGCACCCGCACGCCCTCGCCGCCCTCGATATGCCCAACCACGGTTAGTGTTATGTTCGCGTCCGCAGCCAGCCCCGGAATTATATCCGCGTCGCGGGCAGGCACGGAAAAGGCCAACTCATAATCATCCCCGCCCGTCAGGATTACCGGCAACAACAACGGATCTTGCTTTACGCACGCTATCGCGGCATCTGATAGCGGTATTTTCCTGGCGTTCACAACCGCGCCCACAGCAGACGCCTCACAGATATGACCAATATCAGCCACCAGACCGTCAGAAATATCGGCGCAGGCCGTCGCCTTGCCGATCAGGCACTTGCCGAGCGACAGGCGCGGGGTCGGCAGATGATATCTGTCCGCAAGCCAGTCGCGATGCGCCGGATCAATTGCGTCAAGCTTCCCCTGCAACGCCAAAAGGCCAAGTGCGCCATCGCCGATGGTACCGGAGACAACAATCAGATCCCCATGCCGGGCGCCGTTTCGGCGAAGCGCCGTGCCTTGCCCAACCTCACCAACGGCCGTCAGGGAAAGAGAAAGCGGCCCCGGCGTGCGCACCGTATCACCGCCCAGAAGCCCAATACCATACTCAGCCTGATCCCGGGCCAGACCGTCCGCGAAAGACCGGATCCAGTCAACGGGGTGATCTATGGGCCAGAAAGTCGCCAGCAGATATCCGACAGGCGCCGCCCCCATGGCCGCCAAATCGGAAAGATTAACCCGCAAAAGCTTACGGGCAATATCCGCAGGGTCGTCATTTTCAAGAAAATGGATGCCGGAAACCATGGCATCCTTGGTCAGAACCAGCTCCTTGCCGGATTGGCAATGGATGGTCGCGGCATCATCGGTGAGGCCATATGCCCCCGGCATGACCGTTGACAGCGGCGCAAAGAACCTGTCGATCAGATCGAACTCGTTCAACGGCGTCTTGTCGCCCTCAATCGTCATTATTCAAATTCGGCGGCACGGACCTGCTTGGCGATTTTATCAAGTACGCCATTGACCAGCGCCGGCTCCTTCCCCGTAAAGAAAGTGCGGGCAATCCCGACATATTCCTTGATCAATAGCTTCGCCGGCATATCGACCCGCCCCAGAAACTCATATGTCGCAGCGCGCAGCAACGCCAGCAGAACGACTTCCAGCCGATCCGGCGTGCGGCCCTTCTCCAAGGCGTCCGCGATCAGCAAATCAATCTCTTCCTGACGTTCCTTGGTGTGCAGGACAATGTCTTCGAACAGCGGCTTGTCGCTGTCTTTGAACTGATCGCCGTCCATCTCGGCACCGATGCGATGGGCAAGGAATTCATCGACGACAATCTTCGGGGACTCGGCATCATGTTCCAGCTGATACAAAGCCTGAACAGCGTTAAGCCGGGCCAGTCTGCGTCGGCTATGTTTGTCACCGCGTCGTTGTTCACGTGGGGTCATCGAGGGAATAATCCAAAATGTTCTTTAAGGTCCAGCATGTCGAGAGCGGTTTGCGCCGCGCCCCCGCCTTTGTTCTTCTGATCTTTCAGTGCCCGCGCCCAAGCCTGATCCATATTCTCGCACGTGATTATCCCGTTGCCGATCGCAATGCAATATTCGGTGGAGATATCCATCAGCGCCCGCGCGCTTTCTTCCGATACTGTATCATAATGCGACGTTTCGCCGCGAACAACACAGCCAAGGGCGACATAGGCATCATAGCGCCGTCGTCCCCCCATAAATTCCATGGATTTTACGGCATAGCGGATGGCGGCGGGTATTTCCAGGCATCCCGGAACCCGGACGACTTCGTAAACAGCATCGGCCTTATCCAGCGCCTCTTTCGCCCCGTCCAGCAAGGCATCCGAAATATCCCGGTAGAAGTCGGCCTCGACCACCAGAACATGTACTTTATCGCTCATTATCATCCCTTTTCCTTAATCGCGACGGTTTTCGTGATCGTAAGTCCGTAGCCATCAAGCCCGACCACATTCCGCGCCGTATTGGACAGCAAAATCATGTTCTTTATGCCAAGGTCGAGCAAAATCTGGGCACCGATACCGTAGTCCCGAAGTTCGGACGATTCCTTGACCGGCTTGCCAAGCTTGCGCCGGACCCGATCGGAAAGTGCCATGGCCCGCGGCTCCCGGATGAGAACAACAACGCCTTTACCCGCCTGATTAATCTGCTCCATCGCAGCGTGAAGGGTATCGGGATTTTCGTCCAACTCCCCGAGGACGTCGCCGAGCAGGTTGAGCGCGTGCATCCGCACCATCACATCCTCATCTCCGGCGACATCGCCTTTGACCAGGGCCACATGTTCCGCATATTCGGGTTTGTTGGAGAAGACAATCATCTTCCAGTCGCCGCCGTATTTGCTGGAGATATCCGTCTCGATCTCACGCTCGATCAAGCTGTCATGGCGACGGCGATAAGCAATCAGGTCGGCAATGGTGCCGACTTTCAGGCTGTGAAACTGGGCGAATTTCACCAGATCCGGCAGTCGTGCCATTGTCCCGTCGTCATTCATGATCTCGCAAATCACGCCGGCTGGCATCAATCCGGCGAGCCGTGCGATGTCGACAGCAGCCTCTGTATGGCCCGCGCGCCTGAGCACGCCGCCTTCGCGGGCGACCAGCGGGAAAACATGGCCGGGACTGACAATATCCGCGGCCTTTTTTGTCGGGTCAATGGCAACCGAAATTGTATGGGAGCGATCCGCCGCCGAAATACCCGTGGTGACGCCTTCACGGGCTTCGATCGACACCGTGAAATTGGTTCTGAGCCGCGACGCATTGTCCTGCGCCATCAGCGGCAAGCCAAGTTCATTGATGCGGTCTTCGGTCATGGAGAGGCATACAAGGCCACGGCCGTGTTTTGCCATGAAATTGATGGCGTCGGGCGTCGCCATCTGCGCCGGAATGACAAGATCGCCTTCATTCTCGCGATCTTCTGCGTCCACAAGGATAAACATGCGCCCGTTTCGAGCATCATCGATAATTTCTTCTGCTGAAGAGAGGTATTCTTTATAGGTCATTTTTTATTATTCACCTCTGTCATGCGGGCGACATAGCGCGCCAGCACATCTATTTCAAAATTGATGGTTTGGCCTGTTTTAAGCTCCCCAAAAGTTGTATGCGATTGTGTATGCGGAATAATATTGACCGCGAAATAATCATCGCCAACGTCATTGACGGTAAGCGACACGCCATCGAGGGTGATTGATCCCTTAGACGCCACAAACCCGCTATAGTCTTCGGGCAGTGAAAAAACCAGTTTGGTGGAATCGCCGACGGTGACCATTTCCTTAAGCTCGACAATCGCATCCACATGGCCGGTCACCACATGACCGCCGAGTTCATCGCCGAGCTTCAAGGCCCGCTCCAGATTGACCGGGGTGCCTTGTTTCCAGTCGCCGAGATTGGTGCAGGAGAGCGTCTCATCCGACGCATCAACGGCAAACCAGCCCTCGCCCTTGTCGACAACTGTCAGACACGGGCCCGAGCAGGCAATAGACGCGCCATACTCGATACTTGCTGTATCAAAGGAGGTCTCGATTTCAAAACGCGTATCACCGCTTTTTTTAATCCCGGCCACACGGCCGATATCGGTCACAATGCCTGTAAACATGTCATTCAGTTCCGTAGAAAATAACTTTCCAACAAATCCTCGCCCAATCGACGTTCCTCGATCAGTCGAATTTCAGGGGCATCGTCCAGCTGTTTCAGGCCAATGGATTGAAGCGCCGGAATACCGTCGCCACCAATAATCTTGTTCGCGCGAAACCACATCAAACGATCCGCCAGTTCATCTTTTATCAAGGTTGCCAGAAGATGGGAACCTCCCTCGGCAAGTATTCTTGTTATTCCGAGCTTCGCAAATCGGGCAAGTCCGGCCCGCATATCGGGCAAGCCCGTCTCATCTGCTGCCACGTCAATGAATTTGACGCCTAGATCCTGCATTGCGTGACGCCGGTCCTTATCGTTCCCGGGGATAGTCAACACCCAAAGCGGCACGTCCATTGCCGTCTTGACCAGTTTGGACGTCAACGGCAGACGCAGCCGGGAATCAGCGACAATTCTGATCGGCGACATTCCTTCAAGCCCCGGGATCCGGCAGGTCAGCGCCGGATCATCCGCCAATACAGTCCCGATCCCCACCATGATCGCGTCATTCTCGGCTCGCAGCATATGGCCATATCGTCGCGACAACCTGCCGGTGATCCATTTACTGTCGCCCGTGGTCGTGGCAATCCGGCCATCCAGGCTGGTTGCCATTTTCAAGGTGATCAGCGGCCGCTTTTGGGTTTTCGTTAAGATAAA
>NVRR01000079.1 GCA_002732675.1 Sneathiella sp.
CGGATACGCGGACCAATGCTGGCGTCGACAATATTTCTACCTTCAAGAAAATGCATTCCTGGTGCACGCCCGGAGAGAGATCGATTACCCTCTTGACGGCCGGTAATCTTGCGACAACGCAAGCCGTGGTCAGCATGTTGGATGAGCGGGCCAAGGCACCTGATGACCGCCATCCCTCCATCCTTGTGGCACCATCGATGTTTCAGGTGGCGCGGCTGGTCGGGGAAATCCTCCGCGAGGAAATTCAAGCAAATGCGGCCACCGGACAGAAAGCGGATAGCGCTTTTAATTCAACCATTGTCGTCGGCGGTCAGATCAAGGGGAGTGAGCCCCGCCTGTTCATGATTTACCCGGAAGGCAACTTTATCGAAGCCTCACCTGAGACACCGTTTTTCCAGATCGGCGAGACAAAATACGGTCGCCCTATTCTGGTCCGGGTTTATGATCCGGATATGAGCTTTGAAGATGCGACCAAGCTTATGATGGTCTCGTTTGATTCTACCATAAAGGCAAATTTATCCGTGGGGCTGCCCCTGGACCTGCTGGTTTACGAAAATGACAAATTCGAACCGTCCTACGAGCAGCGCATTGATATGGACGACAATTATTTTAGCCTAATATCGAACGGTTGGGGGGACGCACTAAAAAAGGCCTTCTTTTCTCTGCCAAAGTTCAATTTCTAACTGGCACGGCCCAATCCGCATTTCAATCCTTCGGACCCGTCTTGTCTAAATTCTTCGGTGCAAAAATGTTGCCAAAAGACCCTTTACCCGGATTTTGCGGTCTTGTCGTATTTCCGGGTGCGGCAGGTGCTTTTTTCCCGCCAAAAATATCCGGGCCTTGAAGTAATTTTTGTTGTTGTTGCAGTTGCCGCTGTTGCTGAATTTCTAGAATGCGCTGATTCTGAATAATCCGCTTCTGCTCCCGCACATCAAGTTTACATTCAGTCGGACTATAGGTTTGCGCAAACCAGATGGTTGAGAACCCGCCAAGCGCCAGCAACACCATGATAACGGCCGCCGGATTACCCCGGAAGATCCTCGGCAACTGGAAGCCGCCGCTTACTGCTGAGAGAGGGGCACCGTTGGCTAGGGCGAGTTGCTGGCGCCGTCGGTAGATTTCATACGCCAGCGCACCAATCAGCGTCAGAACGATGATGATAAAGGCCAATGCTGAAATCGAAGGGTTAATGCCGTAGCGAACTTTCTGCGCCAGCTCGATGGTCAATGTCGGGAATTTTCCGAAGGTGAAGGTAGTGGTGTTGTAATTCTCGAAAGAGGCAAGAAACGCAAGCACCGCCGCGGAACCAATGGCCGGCTTCATGAATGGTAGAAGGATTTTCCGAAACGCCTGAACATTTGTTGCCCCCAGATCAAGGGCGGCCTCGGTCAGGCCCGTATCGAAACGCTGCAGCCGGGCGATAAAGACCAGCATGCAATAGGAGGCGATAAATGTCGATTGCCCCAGAATAGTTAGAAAAATACCGTTGTTGAATAAGCTGTCACTGGTAAAACCCAGCATGATATTAATGCGGTCCCAGAAAACCAGGGTCGATATACCAAGGACCACACCAGGGATCAGGATAGGCGCGATAACAACTGTGTAATATGTTGCCCGAAGTTTTGGCCAAATCTGGGTGAGTAGCAAAGCCCCCGCCAGTCCCATGATCACGGACAGAATGACCGTCCCGATCCCAATAATGAAGCTGTTCTTAATGCCTTCGATGATCCTGTCATCTTCGGCGAGCACATCAAACCATTCGAACGTCAGGCACTCCCAAGGCGTCATTCGTGGAAATCCCGGGGAATTGAACGCTGTAATGCTCATCACGAACAAAGGGCCCAGCAGATAGCCAAAGAACACGACTAGATAGGCGACCAGAAAAAACTTAAGGAGATAACTCTCGGATTTCATTTACCGATATCCCCGATCTTGACTTTAAACAGTCGCATCATCGACAGCACAATAACGATACAGGTGAGCAGGAGAACAATAGCGAAGGCCGCCCCGCGCGGCCAGTTGCCGCCCTGATTGAACCATTGATAAATGATCTGTGTAAACCACAGGCTAGAAGGTCCACCCAGAATTTGTGGCGCCGCCAGCGCCCCGGCGGATAACATAAACACCATGGTACAGCCCGATGAAATACCAGGCTTGGCATAGGGGATTACGATGCGCCAATGGATACGCCACCAAGGCGCGCCCATATCCCGCGCCGCCTCTATCTGGTTGCGATCAAGGCTTTCAATGACATTGTAAATCGGAAAGATCATCAGCAGGATATAGGCATATCCTAAGCCCGCATAGAGCGCGATATTGGCCCGGATAAAGTCTATGGGGCTGCCAATCAGCCCCATGGTCAGCAATACTTCATTGATCACACCGCTTTCGCCGAAAATAATCCTGAACGCAAAAGCCCTCAGGATCTCGTTAATCCAATAAGGGATAATCAGCAGCAGAACCAACACGCGGACAAATCCGCCGCCCTTCGACTGGCCGAGATAGTAAGCAAGCGGATAGCATAAAACAAGATCGAGAATGGTGACGAACAAAGCCGCGATTAATGTCCGTCCAAAGACGCCAAGATCAACGACATTATAGGATGTGTCCGCCCCCGGTGCGCCAAGTACCAGATATTTGTAATGCTCAATGGTATAGGTATCTTTCGGTCCTCCCATTTCCGGCGGCGGCAGATGGTGGCGGAACGAAAAGTCGAGCATGGAAAGCTGTGGTAAAATAATCAGGATCACGACCCAGAAACCAACAACGACAAGTAAAAAGATTCCGAGCCCGGCCCCATTCCTGTCAAAAAAGTCCCTGAATATCCCGCCCATACTTATGCCCCTATTCGCTTGCAAGGTCGCCCGCAGGCAGAGCGACGGCCTGCTCAGGCGCATATTCAAGAGTTAGGTCAGAGCCCCTGGCGGAGAGACGCTGTTGACCAATATTGACCAGCGACATCTTGATTTCCTTGCCCTCAGAGCCCTCAAGAAAGACGTTATAAATCTGGCCTTCAAACTCTTCGTTTTTGACCTTCGCCGTCAAGCGGTTATGGGCAGGAGACGTATCGGTCGCAATTTTGCATGCCTCAGGACGGATAAACATCATGGCATTATCGCCAACTTTTAAGGTTCCCTTGGCCGCGCTAGCCATACGCGCAAGTAACGTGCCTGACCGATTGGTGTCGATCAAAGCCATATCGCCATCAATCGATTTTACCTTGCCGCGGAAGACATTATTCTCCCCAACGAAAGAGGCCACAAACGGCGTTGCCGGATCATCGTAAACCGACTTGCCATCGGCAATCTGATCGATAATTCCGGCACGCATGACGGCGACTTTGTCTGACATGGTCAGTGCTTCGCCCTGATCATGGGTGATATAGATAAAGGTGATGCCAACGCGCTGCTGGATTTCACGCAGTTCGGTCCGCATATGTTGGCGGAGCTTTAAATCAAGAGCAGAGAGCGGCTCATCCAAAAGCAGAACGTCCGGCTCTGCACAGAGCGCCCGCGCGATTGCCACGCGCTGTTTCTGGCCGCCAGAAAGTTCCGACGGCAATTTTTCGCCCTGGTCGGATAAGGCAATCATCTCCAGAAGCTCGTCTGCCCGCTTACGCCGATCCGCCTTGCCAACCCCCTGAACTTCGAGCGAGAAGGTGATATTTTCCCAAACTTTCATCAGCGGAAAAAGCGCGAGATTCTGAAAGATCAAGGCGGTCGGCCGCTTGTTGGGACCAATGCCCGCCATGTCCTTACCGCCAATTTTGATCGTGCCGTCGCTGGGCTCCAGAAACCCCGAAACCGCCCGAAGAATTGTTGTTTTGCCGCAACCAGAGGGACCGAGGAAAGAGAAAAACTCTCCGCCCTTTATGTTCACATTGGCTTCACGCACGGCAACAAATTCACCGAACCGTATCCAGACATTCTCTAGATTGACGTCGACCCCTTTGCTCATGTTTCGTATCCCCCTGAAGCAATGAGCTTATATTATCCCCCCGGACGGAGGCATTTTTTATATTTGCTGATATCCGGACCCATGCTGTGGGCCCGGATATCAGAATAGTCTTTATGAGCTCTTGAACTTGTTCTCATATTCGGTGCGAACTTCCGCATACCAAGGCGCCTGTGGTGGCCATGGATTGAGGTTCTCCAATGAATTTCCCGGATAAGCATCCGCAAAATTCTGCTTATAAGCAGCGCCCGCAAACTGATCAGCACCCAATACAGGCGAGTTATAACCATGCTCATCAATAGCTTTACCGGCGTTTGCCGGATCATATGAAAACTTGATGAATTCATAAATCTGATCCGTGTTTTTCGCGCCGATAGGCATGGCCATACCATCAACCCAAGCCATAGCGCCTTCGACTGGAGCCTGATACATGATCGGATCCCCGGCTGTTTTCAGAGCCATCGGTGGTCCATCCCAGGTCTGGCCAACGATCACACCTTCGTTCAGCAGGCCGTTTTTCTGTGTATCTGCATCATTCCACAAGAGTTTGATGTTTTTCTTGCGATCGATACACCAGTCGGTCACTTTCCCCCAAACCGGACGCATTGCGTCTTCTGACGCATAAGCGCCCCACATGCTGCCGGGATCAAGCTGGCCGATACCTTCCATGTAAAGACCGGCGCACAGCATCATCGAATGTGGCCGACCCATGGTTTTACCGGCATTGGCATCAGACCAGATATCACCATAACTCGGTGCTGGCCCGTTCGGCGCCCATTTATCAGTCCGCCAGGCAATTCCTTCTGTCCCCCAGATATGAGGAAGCCAATGCGATCCTTTGCCACCAAAATCCCAATCCTTGACACCAATATCGGTCATCGCCGGATTGACGGCCTGCACAGGAACGCGGGCGATGTCCCAAGGCTGCAAGAGCTGCAACGGTCCCCATTCCAGACCCTGATTATTGGTCGGCGAAACGATATCGAAGCCCTGACCCTTATTGGCCTTCATCTTGTTGATGATTTCCTCGTTCGAACCAATACCGGTATAGTTGATCTTGATACCAGTGGCATTTTCAAAATCAGCAATAAACGGTTTTGGTAGATAGTCGGACCACATCAGGATATCAAGCTCACCCGACGATGCGAAAGCATCCTTGACGAACGCCGGTCCTGCGATAGCGACCGCACCCACAGCAGCCGTTGTTTTGAGTAAAGTCCGGCGACTGAATTCCTTCGCCGCCTTTTGTGTCGCAATAGATGATTGTTGTGATTTGGTTGTCATTGTAATTCTCCCTTTTTGACGAACATTCGTACTGCAAATAAATGCAGGATTTAGACTAAACTTTTATTACACCCTGCATGCTTTTTGCCTGTCATTATTGTTCGAAGTAAAACGATAGCACTCCTAAGTAGGTGTGAAAACCAGTTTTTATGCTTCCCCGAAAAATCATCCGGCTTACATTTTGACACGTGCGCTTTTCGGATCATACAAGGGTTGTAGCGATGCCGTCGCCGGCACCATGTCACCGGCAACAAGGATTTCGTAGCTGCCTGCATTAACGAAAGTAGCATCAACACCGTCTGGATTCTCGACATATCCCAGCCCGACGGCAGCACCCAATGTATGCCCGTACATTCCAGATGTCAGATATCCGACCAGCGCGCCATCGCGATAAATCGGCTCATTGTGGTAGAGCATTTTTTCCGGATCGCGCAGGAGAAACTGGACTAGGCGTTTCCGCACCCCTTGCTCACGCTGCTTAAGAGCCGCATCTCGGCCGATAAAGCCGCCTGGCTTATTCCAGGCGACGGCAAAACCGAGCCCGGCCTCAACAGGCGTCTCTGCATCGGTAATATCGTGCCCCCAGTGACGATAGGCTTTCTCCATACGGAGAGAATTCATCGCATGCATGCCCACATGTTGCAGGCCGACATCTTCTCCGGCGTCAACGATCCGGTCATAAACATCGGCTGCAAACTCTGTCGGGATATACAGCTCCCATCCAAGCTCGCCCATATAGGTAATGCGCGATGCCCGGACAAAGGCATAGCCGAGATCAATTTCTTTCGACTGGGCGAACGGGAAGGCATCATTGGACATATCCACCCGCGTCAAGCTTTGAAGAAAATCACGGGAATTTGGCCCCTGAACCCCCAGAACCGCCATGGACGATGTGATATCGGTCAGGATACAGCGGGCATCATCGGGGATTCGATCCTTCAGATAATGAAATTCGCGCACTTGCGAAGCCCCTGCCGTCACAATCAGAAAGGTGTCCGGGCTCAGACGGGTGACGGTCAAATCCGCCTCAATCCCGCCGCGCTCATTCAGCCATTGGGTATACACCAACCGACCCGGCTCCACGGCGATATCATTGGCGCAAACCTGGTTCAGAACGCGCTCGGCATCCGGTCCTTCCAGGCGGAATTTTGCAAAGGAAGTCTGATCAAGCAAGCCGACATTTTCCCGAACGGCGCGATGTTCGGTCGCGGAAAATTCGAACCAGTTCTGCTTCACATAGGAATATATATATTCCGCTTTTTCGCCCTTCGGCGCATACCAGTTGGGACGCTCCCACCCTGCGGCTTCTCCGTAGACAGCCCCTTTCTCTTTCATCCGATCAAAGAAAGGCGACTTCCGCACATTCCGCGCCGTCCCATATTGATAAAACGGCCAATGTACCGCGTACAGCAGACCCAGGGTCTCCGTCACCCGATCGTGGAGATAGTTGGGATTGGCCTGAAATGGTAAGTTCCGCCGAATATCTACACTCGCCAAATCACTCGGCGGATGTCCGTCGCGCATCCATTCTGAAATAACCTTGCCAATACCACCCGCCGACTGGATGCCGATGGAATTGAGGCCTGCCGCTACAAACAGCCGCTTCATATTCGGCGCTTCCCCGAGCTGATAGCGATCATCGGGGGTAAAACTCTCGGGCCCGCAAAAGAACTTCTGAATACCCGCATGCTCCAGGCTCGGCACCCGATGAATGGCGCCTTCCAAAATAGGGCTGAAATGATCAAAATCGTCGGGCAGTTCATCAAAACAGAAATCCTCGGATATACCGTTCATCCCCCAGGGTTTGGCCTCGGTTTCAAACGCCCCGATCAGCAATTTTCCGGCGTCTTCCTTGTAATAGGCGCAGGCATCATAATCGCGAAAGACCGGAAGATCAGGCGTGATGCCCGCGAAAGGCTCGGTGATAATATAAAAATGCTCGCAGGCATGGAGCGGTACGGTCACGCCAACAGTGCTTGCAAATTCCCGCGTCCACATCCCGCAGCAAAGCACGACAAAATCAGCCTCGATCCTTCCCTCCGCCGTCTCGACGCCGGTTGCCTGTCCGTCATTATGCAGGATTTTCGTCACCTTGGTATTCTCGAAAATCTGCGCACCGCGCATACGGGCGCCTTTGGCCAGCCCTTGCGTAATATCGACGGGATTAGCCTGCCCGTCGGAGGGGAGAAAAATACCGCCGATGACATCTTCGGTATTCATCAACGGGTAATATTCCTTGCAAGTCTGTGGTCCGATAACGTCCACCGGGAGATTGAAGACTTTCGCCATATCGGCGCGACGTTTCAAATCCTCGAACCGGCCTTCATGGGTCGCGACAGAAAGCGACCCGTTCACTTTATAGCCGTTTGCCTGCCCCGTTTCCTCTTCCAGTCCGAGATATAGTTCCGCCGTATATTTGGCAAGTTCACTCATATTACGGCTATCACGCAATTGACCAATGAGACCTGCTGCGTGCCAAGTCGTGCCGCTGGTCAGCTGCTTGCGTTCCAAGAGGACCACATCCTGCCAGCCCATCTTGGTTAAATGATAGGCGATGGAACATCCGATAACACCGCCACCAACGATGACCACTTGGGCTTTCTTGGGGAGTTCTTTAGCCATACCAGTTCCTTCTATGCGCACAGATACTCGCAATTACCTTATCAATAAAAAAAGCGGAAGACCCATCGATATTTATTTTGGATTGAGAAGTTATTTTTATACTCCGAGGATGACAAAAATAATAAAAATACCCGAAAATCAAAAAATAGTGTCTGAATTTGGCGCAAATTATCTCGAACACGGGAAAAATTCCACATTTTTGCCAAATTCAAAACAAAAACAATGATCACACTGTCTTTTCTAAATAAAACCTAATAATAAAAATATTTATTATAAAGACAATTTTTTATTTAAGTAAATAAATATGAAACGGCATGTAAAAAATCCATTTTTAGAACGCAGACCACCTCGAGAAGATGAGGCCAGAGATCGCCGGGATGGTCCAGGTGGAAATGATCGGAATGATCGGAATGACCAGAATGCACCTACAACGACCGTTGACACCCGACCTGTTGACGGCTTCGGATCTGTTGCTGACAACCCGGACGGGGGCTCAGCCGGTCAGACTTTGCCGCGTCTGGCGGAAGAAAATTTCGAAGACGGCATATGAGAAATCGAGGATGACCTTGCCAGCGCCCGGGAGATAAGTAACGCGACTATGGTCCAGACCGAGGATGAACCTAATTCTTTCGGGGTCAGTGATATGTTTTGGGTTTGGGCGCAGTTTATCGATCATGATATTACTCTGACCCAATCCGGTTCCGATTATGCACCCATCGACGTGCCGGAAGATGACGAATTTTTTAATGCTGACATCGATATGGACTTTTTTCGTGCAAATCCGGTAGAGGGCACCGATGAAGACGATCCAGCGCAATATGAGAACGAAATCACGTCGTTTATCGATGGCTCTATGGTCTATGGCTCTGATGCGGAGACAGCCGCCGCTATTCACCTGGAAGACGGAAAATTGTTGCTCGACGAAGCCGGGCTAGTCACCTTTGATAGTGACGGAAATGCTCTCGCCGGGGATATCCAAGCCGCCGAAAATTCAGGTCTTTATTCTCTGCAAAGCCTGCTCGCGCGCGAGCATAACTGGTGGGTAGGCGAACTGGCGGCACGCAATCCCAATTTGTCTGCCGATGAGATTTTTGATGCTGCCCGCGCCCGGGTCGAAGCCGAAATTCAAGCTATTACCTTTAATGAGTATCTGCCGCTATTACTCGGGGAAGACGCCATCCCGGCTTATTCCGGCTATGATAGCAGCGTTAATCCCGGTATTTCTGTTGAATTCTCAACAGCGGCATATCGGTTTGGCCATAGTCTGGTATCGGCCACTTTGGGCCGGATTGACGAAAACGGCGAGACGAATGCAGCCGGAGACCTCTCCCTTCGTGATTCCTTCTTCGCCCCAGATGTTGTCTCCGCCAATGGCGGATTGGAACCATTGCTGCGAGGCCTTGCCGACGGCACAGCCGAGGAGCTGGATACGCAGATCGTCGATGACCTTCGGAATTTCCTGTTCAGCGAAGAAGGCGGGGTTAGCTTTGACCTCGCATCGCTCAATATCCAGCGAGGTCGGGATTTGGGTGTCGCCAGCTATAATGACCTGCGTGAAGCGATCGGCCTGCCGCGGGTAGAGAATTTCTCCGATATCACATCAGATCCGGATTTGGCCCTGGCGCTTGCCAGCGTCTATGACAGCGTCGACGATATCGACGCCTGGGTGGGGGGCCTGGCTGAAGACCCCTCTGGCGGCGGTCTGTTGGGGGAACTATTCGCGACCATCGTCACAGATCAGTTCATCGCGATCCGCGACGACGACCCGTTCTGGAGCGAAAATTCCGACCTCTCGCAGCATGAAATTGATGCGCTTTGGGAAACATCCCTCGGGGATATTATCGAGCGCAACAGCGATATCGGGGATATCCAGGACAATGTCCTGCTTGCCTATGACCGTATCGGCGGCGACACGTTCGATAACGTGATAGACGGCAGTGACGACAGCGACCTACTACTCGGCTTTGATGGCGATGACACCTTGACCGGCGGCGCTGGCAATGACGAGCTGGTCGGCGGCGCGGGTGATGATCTTTTCGTCTTTGGCCCGGATTCTGGCATGGACCTTGTTACGGGCTTTCATCACCGTGACGATTTCCTCGACTTCACGCTGTATGAACTCGGCTCCGCGCGGGACATCAAAGATCTGGCCGAGCAACAAGGGAGGGATGTGGTCATCAATTTCGGTGACGATAACATCGTAACCCTTGAAGACACGGAACTTCGGGATTTGACGTCAGACAATCTATTTGCCTGAGGTTAATCTGGAGTAACGTGCAACGGAGGTAAGCGGCGGCAAATTACGGGCCGGCGCTTACCTCGCCTTAGTTATACACCGATCGTATAGCCACCATTCACCGACAAATGCTGCCCGGTGATATAGCTGGACGCCTGTGAGAGCAGGAAGCAAACAGGCTGGGAAACTTCATCCGGATCAGAAAACCGCCCCATGGGAACTTGCGAAAGTACTCTGTCGCGGAATTTCCCGGATCGGATGGTTTCAGTCATTTCGGTTTCAACCACCCCAAAACAGATAGAGTTCACCCGGATCTGCTTCGCCGACCATTCCCGGGCCGCACTCATGGTGATGCCCATGACACCTGATTTCGCGGCGCCATAGTTGATCTGGCCAATGGTTCCGCGGCGTCCCGCATCAGACGAGATATTAACGATGGAGCTTGGCGAAGTATCGCCGCTTTCCGCCCGTTCATACATATGACGCCCAACGGCCTGTAGACAGTAAAAGACACCCGATAGATTGACATCAATCACTTGCTGCCAGGTTTCAACCGGCATTTTGTTGATCATCGCCGCGCGGACAATTCCGGCATTATTGACCAGGCCATGAACCGCACCATTCTTGGCCACAACCGCCGCGACCATATCCTGTACAAAGCCCGGCTCGGCCACTGACCCCACATGGGCCTCGGCGTTCTCCGCCCCCAGTTCATCGGCAATGGCGTTGACTTTATCGCCTTGCAAATCGACCAGTATCGCTCTGCCGCCAAGGTCGACGATAAGCCGCGAGACGGCCTCGCCAATGCCCTGACCGGCGCCCGTAACAATGATATTATGTCCTTCAAGGGTCATAGGGTTTTTCATTTTTTTGTTCCTTTTATTCCTACGATTTTCAGTCTTCCAAGCAGCTAATTTGTGCCGCCAATTCCAGTGTATTTCGGGCTTGTTTCAAGTGCGGCATATCAAGCATCTTGCCGTCCATACCAATGGTGCCCATTCCGGGGTTCGCCTGTTGGTGACCGGCTCATTGTATCTAATTGGCAACTTTCTCGATTTGGCAAATAAAAATGCCCGCCCGA
>NVRR01000080.1 GCA_002732675.1 Sneathiella sp.
CAACGCCGTGATGCGGGATCTCATGGGCAACGGTGCAAACTATCCCGGCCTGATCATAGGGCCAGCCAACTGTTTTTATCCCGGCAAGCTCGCGAAGCGGCGATAACCGTCCATCGGCGGCGACCAGAAGCCGCGCCGAGATGGTTTCTCCGCTTTTCAGGGACGCCGTGACGCCATGAGAATCTCGCTCGATATCTGTATATTCGGCTGGTGCCAGAATTCTCAGCGTCTCAATTTCTGCAGCGCGCTTATATAATGCCTGCCGCATATGCCGGTTTTCCACCATATGGCCGAAAGGTTCGTTGCCGAGCTGCCGGTGATCATAATGCAGAAAGCATTTGGACGGACCATCGGTGATCCGGATATCCAGCATCGGCTCCTTGGCGGCAATATGATCCCAGATACCAGTACATTGGAACAGGTTCCGTGACGCATGGGCAATGGCCGAGACACGCCCGTCAAATCCGGCGGCAATCAAGTCCGTAGGAGCATTTTTTTCCAACACAACAACATTAAGGCCCGCAGCGGCGACCGCGATGGCGAACGGCAGTCCATTGAGCCCGCCACCAACCACCAGTATATCGGCGTTAATGTCTGTATCTTTAGCATCCGTGGTCATGGATCGATAGTTTCCTGAGACAGTTGTCACATATTCTATATAGGTCTAGGTTGCCTGCATGACAAAATCCTGGCACGACATGACAGCCCTTGAACTTGGGCATCTTATAGGGGAACGCGCCCTTGATCCAATTGATCTTGCGCAATATTTCCTGGATCGCATCAAAAAACAGGACCCGGAGCGCCGTATCTACGTTCGCCTGACGGAGGAAAGAGCGCGGAATGAAGCGGCAGCGGCCTCCGTGCGGGCCAAAAATGGGACCCGGCGGGGACCGCTTGACGGCGTTTCTATCTCCTGGAAGGACTTATTTGACACGGCTGGCGTCGCGACCGAAGCGGGGACGAAACTTTTTGAAGGCCGAATACCAACGCAAGATGCCGAATGCCTGCAGCGGGCCACCCGTGCTGGCCTTGTTTGCCTTGGCAAAACCAATATGCCCGACATTGCCTTTTCCGGCATCGGCGTCAATCCCTGGACAGGGACCGGCCCCAATCCGTTCGATACGGAAACGATGCGTGTGCCGGGCGGTTCCTCGGCGGGGGCGGCATTGTCTGTCGCGCAAGGGCTTGCGGCGGCCGGTATTGGTTCCGATACCGCCGGATCTGTGCGAATTCCCGCCGCCTGGTGCGGCATTACCGGGCTGAAAACCACACATGGGCTGATCTCCCTCAACGGTGTGGTGCCTCTTTCCTATTCTCAGGATACAATTGGACCATTGTGCAAGGATGTGGCCGATGCCAATGTCCTGAATGCCATCCTTTCTGGACGGCCAGCCGCCGATTTATCTGGATCATCCCTCAAAGGCGTCCGCATTCTCCGGGCAACGACGCAATTTGATAAGCTGACGGACCCCGCGATTATGGCGCAGGTAAAAAAAGGCCTTGAGTTGTTGAAAGCGGCGGGCGCCGAAATTGTTGAAGGCCCCGTCCCGGCATTTGACGATGTCATCGCGCTCTCGACCAAACATGGGAGCCCCGCCGCCATCGAAGCCTGCATGATGTATGGAGATCAGATCAAGGCCAATCCAGGCGCCATGTATGAGCCAATCGCCCAACGCATTTTGGCAGCGGAAAATTATTCTGCCGTCGGTATCACCGCACTTTTTGATGGCCTAAAAACGCTGGAGAAGGCATATCTTCGCGAGACATCCGGCTTTGATCTCGTCATTGGCCCGACACAGCCGCAGCAGCCGCCCGCTATTGCACCGCTGCTGGAAAACCTGGATGCTTATCTTGACGCAACCATGATGTCCATCAGCTTGACTAGGCTCGCTAATCTGCTGCGCCTCTGCTCAACAACTCTGCCTTGCGGCAAGGTTGCAGGCCTTCCTGTCGGAATGATGCTGATGTCGCCCGCCCATACGGAAGGAAAGCTTCTCCGTCTCAGCGCTGCCGCTGAAGCCTGCCTCAAATGCCTAAATGCCTAAATTATACTCATATCATCCTATTTGACTATTTTTTAGGCATATATAGGCAATTTTTCTGCTCGAAAAACAGGCAGTTATTTCTTAACTCATTGTAAAAACGCCATAAAAACCTCTCCCAATGCAACTGGCATGGGTCTTGAAACAAGACTTGTGAAATCAGGGCTATTCGTCCCTCGATCAGAAACAAGGCGAAGAGGTAAATATCATGAAGCTGGTAATGGCTGTTATAAAGCCCTTCAAGCTGGACGAAGTGCGCGACGCACTGACAGCTATTGGTGTGGACGGTCTGACCGCCACCGAAGTCAAGGGCTATGGCCGGCAAAAAGGCCATACGGAGATCTACCGCGGCGCGGAATACGCCATCTCCTTCCTACCCAAAATCAAAATCGAGGTTGCCGTCAAGGCGGATCTGGCGGAGCGCGTGGTGGAGACCATCTCCAATGCTGCCAGGACCGGCCAGATAGGTGACGGGAAAATCTTTGTATATGACCTGAATAATGTCGTTCGTATTCGCACAGGCGAAACCGATGCCGACGCTCTCTAGGAGATATTTGATGCGTAAATCAACAACATTGAAAACATTGACGGCAACCATTGCGGCCTTTGGCCTTTTGGGGGCCGCACCGGCATTCGCGGCCGTAGATAGCGAAACAGCCTATATTCTGAATACTTTCTCCTTTTTGGTGAACGGCGCGCTGGTCATGTGGATGGCCGCCGGTTTTGCCATGCTGGAAAGCGGGCTGGTCCGGTCCAAGAACACAGCGACGATCTGCCTTAAAAATATCGCGCTTTATGCCATTGCCGGCCTCACTTTCTATCTCATCGGCTATAATCTGATGTATCTTGACGTAACCGGCTATATCGGCAGCTTTATCCCTTTCTGGAGCCCTGATGACACCGAAGCTTTAAGCGGCATCTTCCCCGACGGCGGCTATTCCGCATCATCCGACTGGTTCTTCCAGATGGTGTTTGTGGCAACCGCAGCCTCTATTGTCTCCGGGGCGCTCGCCGAACGGATCAAGCTTTGGTCTTTCCTGGCTTTCGTGGTTCTACTCACGGCTATTATTTACCCGATCCAGGGATCCTGGGTCTGGGGTGGCGGCTGGCTCGCTGAAATGGGTTTCTCCGACTATGCTGGTTCTACCTTGGTGCATTCCGTTGGTGGCTGGGCAGCCCTTTCCGGTGCAATTATCCTTGGCGCCCGCAAAGGCAAATATAGCGCCGATGGCCGGGTCACACCAATCCCCGGAGCAAACCTGCCGCTTGCCACTCTCGGCACTTTCATTCTCTGGCTTGGCTGGTTCGGATTTAACGGAGGGTCGGTTCTCGCCCTTGGTTCCGCAGCCAATGCCATTGAAATGGCGAACGTCTTTGCCAATACCAATATGGCGGCAGTCGGCGGCGTTTTAGCGGCGATGATCCTGACGCAGCTCATGTATAAGAAAGTCGATTTGACAATGACCCTCAACGGCGCGATCGCCGGCCTCGTCTCCATCACAGCAGAACCTGCCGACCCCACCCTCGGTATGGCCCTCCTGATCGGTGCCGTTGGCGGTGTTATCGTCGTCCTCGCAATTCCCTTCCTGGATAAGCTGAAAATCGACGATGTCGTTGGCGCGGTCCCGGCACATCTCTTCGCTGGTATCTGGGGAACATTGGCCGTCGTCTTTTCCGACGCAGAGGCGACCTTCGTTACCCAGCTGACAGGTATTGTGTCCATCGGCGCTTTCGCCCTTGTCCTGAGCACGATCTTCTGGCTCATTCTCAAATACACCATAGGTATCCGGGTGGATGAGGAAGATGAAGTCATGGGTCTTGATAAAGCCGAGTTGGGACTGGAAGCCTACCCCGAGTTTGGACGAGGCTCCCAGACCCTCTAACCCGATTATTGAGCACCGCAAGACTGCTCAACTCGACGGCATATGCCCAAATTATGATCAATTAAATGATTATAATTTGGGCATTTTTGTTTTTCCGCCAAATTCCCTTTCCCAAAATGGCGCTTTTTTGGGCGAAATCTGGTTGGCACGTTCCTTGATATAAACATTAATAATCCGCGCCCCAACGCGGCGTTATTATGAGGGAGCTATGTTAAATGTCTGAGGGAATTACAGGCACGGACGTTCTGTTTGTGTTACTCGGTGCCATCATGGTGTTTGCCATGCATGCGGGGTTCGCCTTTTTGGAGGTAGGAACCGTCCAGCGCAAAAATCAGGTAAACGCCCTGGTCAAGATCCTGGTGGATTTCGGCGTCTCCACGGTTAGTTATTTTGTGATCGGGTACACCGTCGCTTATGGTGTCGACTTTTTCGTCAATGCCGCTGTTCTCACCGGCGAGGTAGAGGCCGAGGGCTATTCCTTCGCCAAGAACGGCTATGATCTCGTCAAATTTTTCTTCCTTCTCACCTTCGCTGCGGCCATTCCCGCCATAATTTCCGGCGGCATCGCCGAGCGGGCAAAATTCTGGCCGCAGTTATTCGCGACCGCCGTTCTGACGGCGCTTATTTATCCGTTTTTCGAAGGCATTATCTGGAACGGCAATTTCGGTCTTCAGGATATCATCACCGATATGTTCGGTGTCGGCTTTCATGATTTCGCGGGTTCCATTGTCGTTCACGCTGTTGGCGGATGGCTAGCCCTTGGCGCCGTCATATTACTCGGCGCACGGCGGGGCCGCTATGGTAAGGATGGCCGCGTAAAAGGCATCCCCCCCTCAAACATTCCTTTCCTGGCGCTCGGGTCCTGGATCCTCTGTATCGGCTGGTTCGGCTTTAACGTGATGAGCGCCCAGTCCATTGAAGGTATTTCCGGCCTTGTCGCCATGAACTCCCTGCTGGCCATGGTTGGCGGCATTATCGCGGCGCTTCTTGCCGGACGTAATGACCCGGGTTTCGTTCATAACGGCGCGCTTGCAGGCCTTGTTGCCGTTTGCGCCGGCTCCGATATCATGCATCCGCTTGGCGCACTGGCAACCGGCGGTATTGCCGGCGTCTTGTTCGTCTTCGCCTTTACTTTTTGCCAGAACAAACTCAAAATTGATGACGTTCTGGGCGTCTGGCCATTGCACGGACTTTGTGGCCTCTGGGGCGGTATTGCTGCTGGCATTTTCGGCCTTGAAGCCCTGGGTGGGCTCGGCGGTGTTAGTTTTACTGTCCAATTGTTTGTTAGTCTGATCGGCTGTGCCTATGCCTTAATCGCCGGGTTTATTGTTTACGGCACTTTAAAAGCTGTGATGGGTATCCGGCTATCGGACGAAGATGAATTTATCGGTGCCGATCTCGCCATCCACAAAATCGGTGCCTACCCGGAAGAAGACCTGCGGTAATCGGCGCCGTGGCGCCAGACAGATAGTGGTATAAAAACCAGACCGCCTCAATTATGCCCCTCGTCCAAGCAATGCGGCTTGTACCATAGGGGCATATTCTCTAGATTCAGGGCCATTTTATTTTAATAGAATTTGGCTTGGATGATAAATTCTGAACTTAATAGTCTCCGGGGATCGCCGTTCGATGCCTTGCGGACGCTCCTTGGGCCCCTACAACCAGCGGCGGGACTGGAACCGCTGACATTGACGGTTGGCGAGCCTCAGCACAGGCCGCCACAATTGATGATCGACGCGCTTCGCGCCAACGAGCATCTCTACAATAAATACCCACCCGTGAACGGAACACCGGAGTTACGCGATGCGATTACCGGCTGGCTGACGCGCCGGTTTCACTTGCCTGAAGGCATGATACAGGCGGCGGAAAATATTGCGCCTGTGAACGGCACCAAAGAAGCGCTCTACATGATGGCGCAAGTCGTCACCGAGCGTGCCAACCATAACGAACCTAAACCCGCCATTCTGTTGCCAACTCCCTATTATCATGTCTATCATGCCGCCGCCGTGATGGCCGGAGCGGACGCCGTTTTTCTCCCTGCGGCCAAAGAAACAGATTTTTTTCCGAACCTTGACGCCCTTGACCCGGACCTTCTGGATCGAACTACAGCTTTTTATCTGTGCAGCCCGGCAAACCCGCAAGGGGCGAGCGCCTCCCATGACTACTTGAAGCAGGCTCTTATGCTGGCCCGGCGGCATGATTTTCTGCTGATCATGGACGAATGCTATACGGAAATTTATGACCGGACGCCACCGGTCGGGGTCCTTGAAGTTTGTGCCGAACTGGGCGGCAGCCTTGATCATGTTCTGTCTTTTCATTCGCTCTCCAAACGGTCAAGCGCTGCGGGGCTGCGTTCTGGATTTTGCGTCGGCGAGGCATCCTTGATTAAAACTTTTCTTAATCTTCGAAATTTCGCCGGAGCGGCCTCACCGCTTGCCGTTTGCGCAGCCGCGGCTGCACTCTGGAATGATGACGTCCATGTTGAAGAAAATCGCGCGATGTATCGTCTGAAATTTGATCTGGCAGAGCGCATTCTCGGAACACGCTTCGGCTTTTATCGGCCCGACGCGGGATTTTTCCTGTGGCTTGATGTCGGCGATGGCATTGAGGCCACAAAGCAACTCTGGACGAAAGCTGCCGTGAGGGTACTTCCCGGCCATTATCTCAGCGCCAGCGGCCCGGATGGCACCAACCCCGGCGACGCCTATATCCGGGTTGCCCTTGTTGGCGATCTGGCGCCGACGGAAGAAGCTTTAACAAGACTGGTCAATAGCTTATAGAATAGACGTATGATGCCAAAAAGTAGAAGCTCAAAATCAATTTCCCTGCTGCCCACCGGCAGCGTTGACTTTATGCACCGACGGCTGATCGAACTCGGCGGCCTGGTGCTGTTGTTGCTGGCGCCCATCTGTGCGCTATCGCTCATAACCTATTCGCCCGCTGACCCGAACTTTAATCACGCGACGGGCAGCGCCCCAAGCAATCTATTGGGCTCCGGCGGCGCACATCTGGCAGATTTGTTACTGCAAACCATCGGGTTTGGCTCGATCGCCCTGATTTTAGGCTTGATCGCCTGGTCATGGCGGGTGATGTCCCATCGCGGACTCCCCTGGGGATGGGTGCATTTGCCCGTCCTGCCGTTCGGTATTTGTTTCACCGCCGCCACTTTGTCCGCCTTGCCCGTTGCAGAGGGCTGGCCGCTCAATTCCGGGTACGGCGGCATTGTCGGCGAAGTTATCTTCAACAATGTCGTGATTGCCGGACAGTTTATCAAACTGACCCTCCATCCTGCCATTCTGGGCCCGATATTTCTGATCATCGCCGCCGCTTTATTGCTGGTTTCCTTCGGCATGTCGCCCCAGGAATGGCGCGTCATTGGCCGCGGTTTCAGCGTTACTTTGCAGACCGTCCTGTTGGCGCCCGGCTATATTCGCGGCTTAAAACGTAACTCAGCCGATACAGAAGATGCGGGCGTCGATGATGGCTATATAGACGAAGCCCCGATCAGACGTCAGAAAAAACCGCGGCCAACCAAAGAGAAGCCTCCGCTCTTTCGGCAAAGCGCTGAGCCGCAAATTGAACATCGCAAATCTGATGCTGCTGTTGGCAAACGGGTCGCCGCTGAAAAGCAGACTGCGCTCAATCTCGGACCTGCGGGTGAATATCAGCTGCCGCCACTTGATTTGCTCTCGTTGCCCGACAAAAAACTGGCCCCCAAGCCCATCAGTGAGGAAGCGCTCTCGAAAAACGCCCGCCTGCTTGAATCCGTTCTGGATGACTATGGCATCAAGGGCGACATCATCCGCGTGCGCCCCGGCCCTGTCGTCACCTTGTATGAGCTGGAACCAGCGCCAGGTCTGAAAAGTTCCCGGGTTATTGGTCTCGCTGATGATATTGCCCGCTCTATGAGCGCCATATCTGCCCGTATTGCCGTTATTCCCGGTCGCAATGCCATCGGGATTGAGCTTCCGAACCAGCGACGCGAAACCGTCTTCCTGCGCGAACTTCTTTCGGCGGCGGCCTATGAAAACACCAGTTCCAAACTCACACTGGCTTTGGGCAAAGATATCGGGGGCGATCTGGTCATCGCAGACCTTGCCCGCATGCCACATTTGTTGATCGCCGGGACGACCGGCTCCGGTAAATCTGTGGCCGTCAACACCATGATCCTGTCACTATTGTATCGTCTGTCGCCTGAAGATTGCCGATTTATTTTGATCGACCCGAAAATGCTGGAACTATCGGTTTATGACGGCATTCCACATTTGCTGGCGCCTGTGGTGACCGAGCCCGGCAAAGCGATTGTTGCGCTTAAATGGGCCGTAAAAGAAATGGAGAACCGCTACCGCAAGATGGCTGAACTTGGCGTGCGGAACGTCGATGGATATAACCAGCGCATCCGCGATGCCATCAAAAAAGGCGAGGTGCTGAAACGCCGGGTACAAACAGGATTTGATTCCATTTCCGGCGAGCCCGTTTTTGAAGAACGGACGCTAGACACTGAGCCCCTGCCGATGATCGTCATAATAGTCGATGAAATGGCGGATCTGATGATGGTTGCAGGCAAGGATATCGAAGTGGCCGTGCAGCGTCTTGCGCAAATGGCCCGTGCTGCTGGTTTGCATGTGGTCATGGCAACCCAGCGCCCCTCCGTCGATGTGATCACGGGAACCATCAAGGCCAACTTTCCAACTCGGATCAGTTTCCAGGTAACGTCAAAAATTGACAGTCGTACCGTGCTTGGGGAACAAGGCGCAGAGCAGCTTTTGGGTCAGGGCGATATGCTCTATATGCCGGGCGCCGGGCGTGTTCAGCGTGTCCATGGCCCCTTCGTTTCTGACGAAGAAGTCGAGAAAGTCGTCACCTTTCTGAAATCCCAGGGTGCCCCCAATTACAAGGAAGAAGTCACCGAAGAGGGACAAGGCGATTTCGACGGCATGATGGGCGGCGACGGCAAGGGCGGATCCAGCGGGGATGAGCTTTATGACCGGGCGGTAGAGCTTGTCTGCCGTGAGCGAAAAGCCTCCACCAGCTTCGTCCAGCGCCACTTACAAATCGGCTATAACCGTGCGGCGCGGATTATCGACCAGATGGAGAAAGAAGGCGTTATCGGCTCCGCCAACCATGTGGGTAAACGCGAGATTTTGGCCCGCGATATTGATGATCGGGAATATTAAGCCCTGTGTATTTCATAGTTTCGCCGAATTAGGCTGGCATTCAGACCTATCAGTCATATATCAACGCCATACTCTGTGTTGATCCGACATTTTTTAAACGAGAGCAATATGCGGCATTCATTAAAATTTCTTACCCCTGCCCTCGCCTGCCTGCTGGTTATTGGCCTGCAAGTTCCGGCCTGGGCCGGTTTAAGCGCCAACGACCAAGAACAAGTCGTCCGAATAGAAGCCTATCTCAATACGCTTAAAACCATGCAAGCCCGGTTTCTGCAAATAGATGCGGCAGGCGGCGTTGCCCTCGGCAATGTCTATATGCGGCGGCCGGGTCGCATGCGCTTCGAATATGAACCCCCTGCCCAGATTCTGGTGGTTGCAGATGGTACCTGGCTGGTTTTTCGCGACAATGAAATTGAAGAAACGACCCGCCTGCCTTTGTTTTCAACACCCGTAAGTGTCCTGCTGAAGGAGAATATAGAACTCAGCGGCGATGTAACGGTGACGAAAGTAGAAAATGACGGCAAAGCCGTCCGTGTCACTATTGTTGACACCGATAATCCGGATGAGGGTAATATCACCCTTGTTTTCAGCGACGCTCCCTTGCAGCTCCGTCAATGGCTCGTCACTGATGCACAAGGAAACACAACCAGCATCAGCCTTAGCAACATGCAGAAGGATATCAAACTCAAACCAGAGCTTTTTACATTCTTCGACAGCGATTACGAATAGGGATGAGTTTCCCCAGCCTTCTATGCTAAACACGATGCCATGCATGATGATCTAGATTTTGAAGAAGAGCTGCCGGATATTGACGATTATCCGACTTTGCGCTCCGTTGTTCGTTTCAACAGACTACTGCCGTCCATCCCGTGGTTTACGGCCCTGGGGGAGCCTTTAAGCAAGGAGCCGCTGGCGGCCGCACGGGATTATATGGATGCGCTGGGCTTCCCAGATGCCTTTGTGTCTGAGGTGGAAAACTGGGAAGATGCCGCCTACGCCGCCGCCAATCCCGACTGGAATAGCGAATGGTGGGACGCGGAAGAACAGATGCGCATGGGGCTGACGGCGGATGCTCTTGAGTTAATCGACGAAGAAGACCTTAACCTTGCTCTCACCCATATATCCGCAACCGCGTCGCCGATTATTTCGAGCGCCGTCGAAGCCATAGCTGAAGAACAGGGGGTGGAAGATATGGAGTTGATCCGCGCCGCTGTTGGCTCTGCTCTGCATACCTGTCATCAGGCGGCGCTGGTACTGGCCGCGGGAGGAGAAGATAGCCATCCCTTCGCCCTCAAATATAAACTTTTTGAATATGGCCATTGGCCTATCGCGCTGAGTGGCCGCAGCTTCAACATTTTCTAGATACCCCAACCCGAAAGCCCGATAATGAGTAATTTGCGCCTTGTGACCTGGAACGTTAATTCTGTGAGAGCCCGTCTTGGCCATGTGGAAAAGTTTGTGGCAGAGAATGCGCCCGATGTTCTGTGCCTGCAGGAAACCAAGGTGACGGATAACGAGTTTCCGCTAAAAGCTTTTGCCAAAATGGGCTTTGATCACCACGCTATTGCCGGGCAAAAAAGCTATAACGGTGTGGCGATCTTCTCCAGACTGCCGTTCGCGGTAGCGGAAGAAAAGCTTTGGTGTGGACGGAATGACAAGCGGCATCTGGCCGTCACCTTGGAAAATGGCATAGAGGTCAATAATTTCTATGTGCCTGCTGGCGGTGATGTCCCGGATGTGAATGAAAATGATAAATTCGCCCACAAATTAGGCTTCATGACCGAAATCGCGGCCTGGTTCACCGAACGGCAGGCAATCGACAACAAACTGGTGCTTGTCGGCGACCTCAATGTTGCGCCTTGCGAGAGCGATGTCTGGAACCATAAACAGCTTCTGAAAGTTGTCAGCCATACGCCTATCGAGGTTGAACATATGGCCCGCATGTATGACAGCCATGACTGGGTAGACGC
>NVRR01000081.1 GCA_002732675.1 Sneathiella sp.
GGCAAGCCGCCGGTCTCCCCAAAGATACGGCCGAAATTGACGGGCATAATATTAATGACGGCCTCATTCTCCGCCGCGATTTTAGCAAGGCGCTGATGCCCAAGAAAAGACCAGGGAGAAACAAGGGTCAGATAATAATCAATTGTTGTTGTCACAGCACCATCCCTGTAGCGAAAAGAATATGCTGTAGTTTAAGGGCTATTCTGCTTCCATGGGAAGTAGTTTTTCCATAAGTGCATCGATCGACATATCGTCATCAAGATCGTATTCTGTGGCAACTCGATCAACCAGCCGCTGGCGAAAATTATCCTTGTCCGCACGGGGGTGATAGTTGTTGGCTTTGCGTACTTCTTCCAATACGATCCGAAATGCTACATAGAGATATTGCGGCATGGCTGCGCGCTCGTATAGCCGACGAAAGCCCAGATATCCACGCCCGGAAATCAGCGAGCTGACCCGTTTTTTGGAAATTCCAGACGCCTCAGCGAGGGCCGCAGTGAAAAAGGACTGGTTGTCGTTCATCAGGAGACGCAACATCAAACTCGCCGTTAGGCGGTTGTTTTTTTGGAGGGAAATAAACGCCTTTTTCTGCTCATATTCTGTCATGCGGCGGTCCAGGCTTTTCACCAGAATTCGTTCCCGCATATTAATGATCATTCCGGCGGAAACAGGCTCCTGATTTCCGTTCTCTTCCGCAAGCGTTTGTTTATGTTCTTCGGGCAGGACAGAAAACAACCGGGCTACTGTCTCTGTCGGAAGAAAAGGCCGGCGAATAAGCAGCTCCTGAATGGCTTCTTCGCTGTCAAATCGCGACAGAATATGATGATATCCATTCTCGCTAATAGCTGCCGTTTGATTTTTGAGGCATGCCTCAACAGCGTCATAACAGCCTTCTTCAGAAATTTTGTCTGTTACCGACTGTTCAATATCCGGACGACTGGCAATGAAGCTTTGCTTCACTGAACTGGCTGTCGGAATAATTGCTATGAAATCCTCGTCCGAAAGAACAGGCGAGGCCGCGATGATTGGTAAAGATACGTGGTCACTATCCCGGGCGAGCTTCAGGGCAATATCCCGGGGGAGGAAATCACATTCACTGACACCGTCGGCAATGGCTTTTCGGATATCTCCATCGATATCCTCGACCAGATATTTAAGGATCTCCTCTGCCAGAGCCAAATCCTCACCTACCAGCCTATTTGCCGCATAGTCATGGGCAACTGTATAGGCTGTCTTCAGTCGCGCCTGCAATGGCATATGAGCGAACATACGCTCCATTGGTCCGCCGGTGACAGAGGGGAGTGACTGCATTTATGTCAACAAAACTGCTATTATAAGGACCCGTACTTTACGCTTCTGACCCTGAAGTTTCTGTTAATGGCATGGTCTGAAATGCTATATACTGCGGTTTCGAGGCCTTTTTGTGGCTTAGACGAAGCCTTTAAGCTCCCGAAATTGCCGGAGGGCGTAGGAATCGGTCATACCAGAGACGAAATCCGTGACTTCCAGTAGCCAGTCATAGCGCGCGCGATTGGATTTGATGCTGGTGGGGAAAAGATACATCAGGACGGACGATCGGGGACTCATTTCACCGCCATTATTCTGATGGTTTTCCCATTCCAGGTTGGCCGTATAAAATGCCTCCAGAAGAGTTGAGAGGATTTCGGCACCGCTTAACTCGGCTTGTATGCGTTCGCGATGACGGTAAATCTCCCGCTTGCAGAGATCCTCAATCTCGACAAACATATCAGCGCGCCGGGATCTGTGCAGTAAGTCGCCCGTAAATTTTCCGGCGAGGATTTCGCTCTCGCAATCTTTGAAGATATCGGAAACTTCTCCGATAAGCCGACCAATACATTTGGCGCGAAGGTAGGAAATTCGTTCGGAGTTCTCGTCAATTTCATGATAGCGCTTGGGCGGACCGCCGACGAGGCGAAGCATGAGATCCTCGGTCTCTTTAAAACCTAACCGCCCGAGCTTGAAGCCATCTTCGATATCGACGACGGAATAGCAGATATCGTCAGCAGCCTCGACCAGATAGGCCAGTGGATGACGGCACCAATAATCCTCTGGCCCATTTTTCAGCAGGCCCAGTTCCGCCGCTACATCACGAAAAATATCTCGCTCGGACTGCATGATGCCGAATTTCTTGCCGCCACTATCACCCTCGACGATCTTGTCTACCACAGAGGTTCGTGGATATTTCATGAAGGTGCCAAGGGTCGCGAATGTAA
This sequence comes from Sneathiella sp., assembly GCA_002732675.1. GTDB lineage: Bacteria > Pseudomonadota > Alphaproteobacteria > Sneathiellales > Sneathiellaceae > Sneathiella. The sequence goes on from NVRR01000081.1 coordinate 2,235, forward strand.
GCCGGAGTCCCCCGGTATGCCGCCAGTTTTGCAGCTTGGTGAGAATACGAAAGCCCTGTGCATTGCCCTCGAACATTTCGAAATCCTGGAGCTGCTCATCGGTCAGCCCGCTGCTGCGCGTCTCCGCATCTTTGCCGTTTTTAAACCAGTCGCGGATAATTTCCTCACCGAAATGACCGAAAGGCGGATTGCCGATATCATGCGCCATACAGGCCGCAGAGAGGATATGGCCAATATCGGCGGGGCTGTAGTCGCTGTCTTTGAGATGCCGGTCGATGATGACCTGCCCGGCATTGGCACCGAGCGACCGCCCGACTGACGCCGCCTCCATGGAATGTGTGAGGCGGGTGCGGACATAATCGCTCTCGGTTAGGGTATGGACCTGGGTTTTATCCTGCAATCGCCGGAATGCCGAGGAGAAGACAATGCGGTCCTGATCTTTATGAAAGGGACTACGCGACGCCATGACCGGATCATTATGATCCTGTCCGAAGCGCCGGGTCGAAAGTAGTTTATTCCAGTCCATCATTGGCGAAAACCTACTCCATTTCGTTGTTTGGGGGGCGCCATCCGTCTCTTATACTGCTGAATCGTAAAGATATTACAATGCGCTGGCCAGTTTTTTTATATAGAACCCCATCCAGGAAAGGTAACGATGAGGTCTGCAAAAAGCGCGCGGTTATTCTTATCCATAGACTGGACGATTTTAGGCAGGCTTCCGATGCCGTCGGCAAAGACCTCGTCCGCGATCCGGCCTTCCCACAATGCCACCAGAACAACGAGCATTCGCCGCTGTGCATGGGACAGCTTGAGCCCGCCCGCCGAGGCGATATCGGCCTTTATGGCATTAATGTCGGGTTGAATGTCGTAGTGGCTTGTCGCGGTGGGCAAACCTTCCCCTGTGACCGTAAAGTACCTTTCCAACTGGTTATAGGAAATGGCTTCCTGTAATGTTTCCGCAAATTCCGTTATGTCCAAACCCATATCCTCAAAGCCTATCTGTTCCCACAGGAGCGTAGGTTAAAAGCATGGAAATGGAAATGGCGAAGATAGGCTTGCAAATGGGCGAAACGGCCTTAAAATAGGACCTGATATTCAGTGGCGATAGTCACCGAATGTTCTCAGGGCAGGGTGAAAGTCCCTACCGGCGGTAAGAACAGGCAACTGTTTAAGCCCGCGAGCGCCTGCTTTTGTGGGGTCAGCAGATTCGGTGTAACTCCGAAGCCGACGGTCATAGTCCGGATGGAAGAGAACAAGGAAGACGGGACTGATATATGCAAATATGTCTGATCTTTACTCCTATTTGCCTTGGGTTTTTGTCAACGTAAACAAAAGGCCCAAAATAATGAAGAAAAGTGAAACGAATAACGACAACGAAACATCGCAAACGACCCTCACTCACAAAAGAATAGCGGTTATTCAGGCAAATTGGCATGCCGATATCGTGAATCAGGCCACTCAATCCTTTATCAAGGGGCTGGTGGATCGCGGATATAATCGGGATATCTTTGATATCTATGATGTGCCGGGCAGTCTTGAAATCCCTCTAATGTCGAAGAAATTGTCGGAAACCGGTGAATATGATCTGATCATGGCCGCAGGCCTGATCGTCGATGGTGGCATTTACCGTCATGACTTTGTTGCGAAGGCGGTTCTTGACGGGATGATGCAGGTCCAACTTGAAACCGGCGTACCGATTTTGTCAGTTGTGCTCACCCCTCATCATTTCCAGGAAACGGCGGCACATATGGGCTTCTTCAAGGATCATTTCGTGATCAAGGGGCAGGAGGCGGCAACGGCCTGTCATATGACGCTGTCGAGCATCAATGGTGTTCATAAACTGAAGCTTGCGTCCTGAATTTAGATAATCCGGGTTTTCTTATCGCCCCAGTATTTATCTTTCAGTAGCCGTTTATAGAGTTTCCCCGTCGGATGGCGGGGAAGCTCGGCTTCGAAATCGATTGAGCGGGGGCATTTCACATGGCTGATATGGTCCCGGCAGAAAGTCAGAAGCTCTTGCTCTAGATCCTCTCCTGCCTCATCCATATGCATGGGCTGGATGACGGCCTTTACTTCTTCGCCAAAATCCTCATTGGGAACACCGAAGACGGCGGCGTCATAGACCTTTGAATGGGTCAGCAGCAAATCTTCGATTTCCTGAGGATAGATATTCACGCCGCCGGAAATGATCATGTAGCTCTGTCGGTCGGTGAGATACAAAAATCCGTCCTCATCCATATATCCCACATCACCCAGGGTGCTCCAGCCTTTGTCATTATGACTTTGGGCCGTGCGTTCGGGATCATTGTGATAGGTGAAGTCCTTGCCGTCAGAGAAATAGATGGCCCCGGTCTCCCCTATGGGCAGTTCATTGCCTTCGTCATCAAGGATATGGAGCTGGCCAATAAGGGCGCGGCCAACAGTCCGGGGATGAGCCAGCCATTCCTGCGGATCAACGGCGCAGTAACCATTGCCTTCCGTCCCGCCGTAATACTCAAAAAGAATTTCGCCCCACCATTCCATCATCTGATATTTGATCTTTTCAGGGCAGGGGGCCGCCGCATGCACAGCCGTTATCAAGGAACTCACGTCATATTTAAGCCGGATATCCTCAGGCAGTTTCAGCATTCTCACGAACATGGTCGGGACAAGTTGGCTATGGGTTATCTGATATTTTTCGATGAGGCTCAGATACAGCTCCGCATCGAAATTTTCCATGATCACGCAAGTCGCGCCGAAGCGTTGGGCCCGCATATTATAGCGAAGCGGCGCGGCGTGATAGAGTGGGGCGGGCGACAGATAAATCGTATCAATGGAAAATTTATAAATATTTGCCAATATACCATAGAGAGGATCCTCGGATCCGATGGGCACGCCGACCTCGATCGGCTTGACCCCCTTGGGTCGCCCGGTGGTCCCGGATGAATAGAGCATATCGGCGCCTTCACATTCATCATCAAGCGCCGTTATGGGGAACTGGGCCACAGTTGCTTCATAGGAGGTATAGCCCGCTCTGGTCCCATCTACCATCAGGCGATGTTCGACATTAGGAATCCGATTTGCGAGCTCCTCCGCCAAGTCGCCTTTGTAATCGGACGTGATAAACAAGCGGGCGCCGCAATCATTGATGATATAGGCGGCTTCTTCCGCCAATAGGCGAGAACTGACTACGGTGTAATAGAGGCCAGCTCTCTGCGCTGCCCAGCAAATTTCGAAAAAACGTGCATTATTTTCCAGAAGAAACGCAACATGATCGCCGACGGAGAGCCCGAGGGATCGAAAATAATGTGCGGCCTGATTAGATCGTTGATCAAGCTGTCGATATGTCACAATCTCCCCGGTTCCGGCCATGATATAGGCCGGCTTGTCGGGGATGGTCTGAGCGAAATCACGAATATGCATGGGTTGCTTGCCTTATTATTGTTATTGGCAATTCAGTCTGTTCGGTCGTTACTATGATGCGGGTTTATGACATGGTGATCAATAGGATTTCGGCATTCCCAGCGCTTTTTCCGCAACGTAACAAAGAACCAGCTGCGGGCTGACGGGGGCAATGCGGCAAATCAACACTTCGCGCATAAGCCGTTCCACGACAAACTCCTTCGCATACCCCATGCCGCCATGGGTCATCACCGCTTGCGTGCAGGCTTTAAATCCGGCTTCACCACCCAGATATTTTGCCGCATTGGCATAGACGCCAGACTCCAGGCCCGCGTCATAATCGGCCGCAGCTTTCATGCCCATAAGATAAGCGGCCTCTAGCTCCATCCAGTTTTCAGCGAGGGGGTGCTGGATTGCCTGGTTCATACCGATAGGTCGACCGAAGACTTCCCGCTCGCGCGCATATTTCGCGGCCCGCCCCAATGCATTCATCCCAATTCCCACGGCTTCCATGCCGACCAACACCCGCTCGGGATTGAGGCTGTGCAGCAAATAGTGAAAACCTTTACCTTCTTCACCGATCAGATCTTCGTCGGGGACCGGCAGGGCATCGATAAAGACCTCGTTGGAGTCAACCGCTTTTCGGCCCATTTTATCAATAACCCGAACATCCACATAGTCGCGATTAAGATCCGTATAGAAGAGCGACAGGCCGTCTGTTGCCTTCTGGCATTTGTCTTTCGGCGTCGTCCGGACCAGCAACATGATTTTATCGGCTTCCTGAGCCGTGGTGGTCCAGATTTTCCGGCCATTGATGATATAGCCTTTGTCGGTCTTTTCCGCGCGGGTTTCCAGCGCGGTGGTATTGAGGCCAGCATTGGGCTCGGTCACGCCAAAGCAGGATTTGACCTTGCCCTTGATCAGGGGCGGCAACCAGCGCTCTTTTTGCTCCGCCGTTCCGAAAACCACAATCGGGTGCGGCCCGAAAATATTGATATGGATTGCAGACGCCGCCGACATGGCGCCAGAGGATTTCGCGACTTCATGCATCATTAGCGCTGCTTCGGTCACGCCGAGACCAGCACCGCCATATTCTTCAGGCATGGTGATGCCGAGCCAGCCCGCATCCGCCATGGCTTTATGGAAATCAAACGGAAAATCGCCCGTGCGGTCTTTTTCGAGCCAATATTGATCATCGAAGCGACTACACAGTCCTGCGACATTCTCCTTAATGGCTTCCTGCTCTTCCGTCAGTGTAAAATCCATTTTTTCCGTCCTCTGTTCAATGCGCCGAAACACTATCATTCGCGAATGAATGTTTCAAGCCTTGCCGTCTTTCGGGAAAATGATGGCGAGGCGACCTATTCTGTTTATGCGCGCTGATTAAACCTTCGGCCGGCATAGGATGCCGCAATATTAACTTTCTGGATATCAATGGTGCCGCCAGCAATACCCCAGCCCCAGCTGTCCCGGAGGCGTTGTTCCATCCCGTAGGATTTGGAGTAACCATAAGCGCCCATGACCTGCAGTGCGATGCCGCAAACTTCCCGGCCGATTTCATTGGAGAAACATTTGGCAAGGCTCGAATCTCGCACCGACGGCAGGCCGTCGTTGGCCTGCTGCGCGGCGCGATGGATAAGAAGCCGCGCGGCTTCAAGGCGCATGGCCATATCGGCGATTTTGATCTGGATGGCCTGAAAATCAATGATCGGTTTGCCGAACTGTTCGCGTTCCTGGGCATATTCAAGGGCGTAATTGAAGGCGGCTTGCGCGATGCCGAGGCACATGGTGGCGTTGCCGCAGCGTTCCAGGTCGAAGGCCTCCATCAGTTTGCCAAAACCGCCAGCGGGTACGATCTCATTTTCTAGTGGTACCTTTACGTCATCGAAGAAGATATCGGCGCTGGGCACACCGCGAAAGCCCATGAGCTGTTCAGGCTCGCCAAAACTAAGACCTTCGGATCCTTTTTCGACAAATATGGCACCTATGCCTTTGGCGCCCGGGGCATCGGACATGCGGCTATAGACCACGTAGCCATCGGCATGACCGCCGCCGCTGCACCAGCGTTTCTGGCCGCTTACAACATAGCCGTCCTCGGTTTTGGTTGCGCGGGTTTTCAAATCCGTGAGCGCCGATCCGGCCGCCGGTTCCGACATGCAGACGGCAACAATTTTCTCGCCGCGACAGACAGCTGGGATAATCCGTTCTTTTAAAGCTGACGTACCAAAATGTTCAATGGCTCGGACAGGTCCGACGGAGCTTTCAAAAATCGGGAAGGCGACAGCGGCGGAGATTTTGACAAATTCCTCCAGCACCAGCAGGGCTTCGATATTTCCGACACCCATCCCGCCATATTCGGGCGCGATATTCATGCCAAGGAAGCCTTGCTCCCCATACCGTTTCATCCAGTCTGACGGGACCGGTACATTCTTTTCCTCAAGCTCCTTTGCCAGTTCCACAAGCTCTGTGGTGGCAAATTTGCGCGCCATTTCCTGAAGTTGACGTTGATCTTCCGTCAGAGAAAAATCCATCTACCTGTTCCTTGTTTTTATTGTTGTTGGTTAGCGGTCGGATTATGTCATTTGCGCTAATTTAACATTTGCTGCGGCAACCACAAAATTAAGGCCGGGAAAGCTATGAAAAGGCCGATGGTCAGCACATCTGCGACAAAGAACGGACCAATCCCCCGGAACACATCCGATAGCGGTATATCCGGTCTGACGCCGTTGACGACATAACAATTGAGCCCGATAGGCGGCGTAATCAAACAGATTTCCACCATTTTTACGACGATAATGCCGAACCAGATGGGATCGTAGCCAAGACCGATGACGGCCGGATACACCACGGGCAACGTCAAAAGCAGCATGCCAATGGCATCCATAAACATTCCCAAAATGGCGTAGCCGCAGAGGATCAAAACGATGATCACAGTTGGGGGGAATGGCAGGCCCAGGATCCATTCAGCGAAGGCCTCAGGCAGGCCCGAGAAACCAAGGAAGCGGACAAACACCAGAACGCCCCATATGATGGAGAAGATCATCACCGTCAGTTTTGCGGTTTCAAAAAGCGCAGCTTTTAGGGCTTTCGTCCGCATGCCATGAAGAAAGGCGAGAATCAAAACCACAAAAGCGCCAAGTGCCCCGGCTTCTGTCGGCGTTGCCCAGCCACCATAAATGGCGCTGAAGATGATGCCGATGACGGCAATAATGGGGAATGTGCCGGGCAGAGACTTCACTTTTTCCTTCATGGTGAAGCCGCCCACGGGGGGGCCCAGTTTCGGATTAAGGGTTGCTCGGACGATGATGATAGCGGCATAAATCAGGGCGGAGACAATCCCCGGTATAAATCCGGCCAGTAGCAAGGCACCAACCGATTCCTCGACAATTATGGCATAAATCACCAGAATGGCGCTGGGTGGAATCAATGATGCCAGTGTTCCGGCTGCGGCAACCACACCGGCTGCGAGCCGTTGGTCATATCCGTGTTTCAGCATTTCAGGAATGGCAACGCGGCTGAAAACAGCCGCAGTTGCCGTGCTGGCGCCTGAGACGGCGGCAAAACCGGCGGCGGCAAAAACCGTCGCGACGGCGAGGCCACCCGGCAACCAGCCGACCCATTTCTTGGCAGCATCAAAAGCTGCCGTCGTGATGCCCGCATGAAAGGCGAGGTAGCCGATTAGGATAAACATCGGGAGCACGCTTAGGGAATAAAGCGTGGATTTTGAATGTGGGATTGTCCCGACGATACCGGTCCCGGCGTCCCAACCAATGATGGAGACGATGCCGAGCATGCCAACGACAGTCGCAGCGATATAGACGCGAACGCCCAGAAATACCATGAGAACCAAACATCCCATGCCAATGAGGCCCGATAAAAGGGGATCCATTTCCATTATTCTTTCCCTTTTTTACGGTAGGTTTCATCAAATTTGGCTTGCTTCGCAGCGTCCCCGCCAAGGGCGTCTTTAATTTCATGGCGGGCCAGCTCTGTCACGTCTTCGATGACCGGTACGGCAATAACCTGCGCATTCGGGTACATAAATAAACGGGAGAAGCCAATAAACTGGAGTACAAAGCGCCCCCAGAGAACACAGAATGCCAGCGGAATTATCAATTTGGCAGGCCAAATTGGCAATTCGATATCAATGGTCGAGTCGCCAATTTGAAAGGCGCGCATAAAATGCAGCCAGCTGGTTTCGATCAAAATAGTAATCACAACCAGACCGACGAGTGTGGCTAGGGCTTCAAAAAAATACAACGGACGACCACTGAATTTTGCCATGAACAGATCCATGCGCACATGTCCGCCAAGCCGTTGGCAATAGGCGATGCCGAAGAAAGCAAACACCACCATGCTTTGTTCGATGAAATCGATGTAACCTGGAATGGGCATATTGAAGAACTTACGCCCGAAAACCTGGGTGACCCCTAACAGCATTACACAAAAAATAGCAAATGCAGAAAAGCCGTTCAGGAAATTTTCGACCTTTGAATACCAGTAGTCAATGATCGCAAGGGCCGGCCCGGAAGGCGGGCCCTGTATCTGGATATCTGTTGTCATGATTTTTTACTTGTACAAAAAGGGGAAGGAGAGTCCGGAATTTCCGGACTCTCGATACAGATCAGCTATTGGCTTCTTTTGCCTTGCTCATGATCAGCTCGTGCAATTCTTTGCCGGGCAATCCTTTTTCATTCATTTCTTCAATCCACACGTCCCAGACAGGTTTGGCGCCAACTTTACGGAAAGCGCTCAAATCTTCGGCGGAATAGACAATGGCTTTAAGGCCCTGAGCTTCCATCATTGGAAGGTTCTTGGCATCGGCTGCCTCATACGCATTAATAAGAGCTTCGTAGGCAGGCTTCTTTGCTTCCAACAAAATGTCCTGGTATTGTTTCGGCAGTTTGTCCCATGCTGGAATATTGACAACAACCGGGCAATTTGCCGCGCCTGGTGACAGGTTTGCTGTATACCATTCGCCAACTTCCGTCAGTTTGTAGGCGACATGCGCATAGGTGAAGGGGAATGACGCTGCATCAACAGTACCACGTGACAGAGAAGTATATGTCTCTGTCGCGGTAACCGTTGTTGGCACGGCGCCGAGCTTGATCATGGCTTTACCAATACCGCCAAGGGCCCGCACTCGCATGCCTTTCCAGTCCTCAAGGGTCAATGGCGGCTTGCCAACGCCTGTAAATTCATATTGCGGCAACAAGGAGCTCATCAACAGGAATGCATCCCATCTGGCGAGGTCTTTGACGACAGCAGGATGCTGGTAATAGGCATCATGTACAGCTGCCTGAACATTCAGGTTCGGGAACGGCAGGAACGGCAGGTCAAGGCCGGTCAAGGTTGGATTCTTCGCCCCATGATAGGAGGAGCGGAACATGGCCATCTGGAAA
>NVRR01000082.1 GCA_002732675.1 Sneathiella sp.
TACCTATTCTTCCAGACCTTCGTCAGGCGCCCATACCAATTGACACACTTTGCGATATTTATTGCTGCTTTAGTCCGGAATTTCCAAGTCTTTTTAAGTTCATTTTTATCTCCGTTCCAGCGCGGCTTTGAGGGCGCTGACGAGCCGATCAACATCAGCGTCATTATTGAAAAGATGGGGTGTGATGCGCAAAGAGGATCCACGTTTCGAAATAAATATATCATCATCCGCGAGCGTTTGCAGTAAATCCGCAGGCAGCTCGTCTTGATGCCGAAGCCCGAGAAAATGTCCGGCGCGAAGATCTTGCGGCAGCGATGTCAGGCCAATCTTTGCGCAGCGCTTAGCAATGTTACCCGTGAGGGCGCGCAATGTTTCCTGTATGCGCTTTGGAGTCCAGTCCAGAAGCTGTTCCAATGCCGCAATGGCCATGGGTATCTGGGCAAAATTCGCCCGCTCCCCCATATCAAACCGACCGGCACCGGGCTGGTAAGCATCTTGATAGTCGACGAGGCCGGCAAAATCCTCCGATCCAGCTCGATTGAGCCAGTTATATTCTATTGGCTCACCGGTCTGGAATTCCGGGGCGACATACATGAAACCAAAACTATAGGGCCCGAGCATCCATTTATAACAGGCGGCAATCAGGAAGTCGGGCTTTACCCTGGCCACATCAATGGGCAGTGCGCCGATCGATTGGGTGATATCCAGAACCAGTTTCGCGCCATATTTCCGCAATTTTGCGCCGATAACTTCGAGATCCAACAGCGCTCCATCGGTCCAGTGGCAATGGGGCAGGGCGGCAACCGCGACCTTGTCATCAATGGCCGCCAGAACAGCGTGTGTCCAGTCATGATCGGCCGGGGCTTCAACCGTCACAATTTCTGCGCCGGTTGTCTTCGCCAGTTCCTGCCAGCAATAGATATTGGACGGGAACTGGTCTGCCAAAACCAGAATTTTCTGCCCCTTCGCCGCCGTAATATTGCGCGCTGCAATAGCGAGGCCATAGGATGCGCTCGAAATGATGGCGATATCGGCAGGTTCGGCATGGACCAGCTCTGCGAACAGGCTGCGGGCACGGTTTGGGCCGCTAAAGAAATCTTCCGGCTGTGTTGTCCATGGCGCCGATTTGCGATCCACCCCGCCATGACCAGCCACCCGCACTGACTTCAACTGCGGCGACATATAGCCGCAATTGAAATAGGCGATATGATCGGGGATATCGAATAAATGGCGTTGGCTGGGAATCATGGCGGAACCTCGGGACAAAAAGCTGATTTATATTTTTATCCCGAAATCTTCTTTTGACCAGACCTTTTATTGTCCTAATGACAATAAAAAGCGGGCGCCATTCCTGCTGTCGCTACCTATTCTTCACCGGCCTCTGATGTCTGATTATCCGCTTCAATCCGAAATTGGTAACAGTTGTTTGCCGACGATCTGGCATGGACATAGGCGACATTTTCCATTTGCAGTATTTTTTTGGCTATGGTGTCTACTTCTTTGGGTTTTACGGTTTGTCCCGTACCATAGACAATGCGCTCCTCCGCGCAATATCCACGCAGTAAGAGACTGTCCCGTGAGTCGTACATTTGAGGTAGCCGGTCGGTGCTATCATAGGCGATGCATTCATCCGCATGAAGAAAAATCGGCCCCTGTTCGGCGTATGGTTGACGGCTTGAAAAGGGCCGAAGTGCGATGATCAGGTACTTTTCACCGGCGGCGATTTCGGTAAGGCAATGGCGGCAGGGCTTCCCATTTCCGTCGGAAATATGCTCTTCGGGTGTGTTGCCGTCGGCGTCTTTCCCGCCGCGCTGAAGGGAGTGAACCTGATCGGTGGGAAGCGGAATAAAGGCTAATTTCGACATGATTTTGATCTCCTAACAATGTGTATGGGCGGAAAAGTAGGAGGTTCGGGACGGCACAAATACCCGAAAAGCGATGGAGAATTCGGACAAAATGCCGCAGCGCAATAAAAATCCGTTGACATTTTGGGCGTAATTTTGTCTATGGGCGGCGGGCCACATCCCCCCACCGGGATGCTCTAGACTGGAAGGTTTAGTTTATTATGACAGAAGAATTGCGTCCTGCGAGACGTCCTAACTCGCTCCATTTTTCATCCGGCCCTTGCGCAAAGCGCCCCGGATGGTCCCTCGAAAATCTAAAAGATGCCTGCCTTGGCCGCTCTCACCGTTCCGGTGTCGGCAAGGCCAAACTGAAAGCCGTCATTGACCAGCAGCGGGAGCTGCTCGGTATTCCCGACGACTATCAGGTTGGCATCGTGCCAGGTTCCGATACGGGCGCCGTTGAAATGGCGCTTTGGTCAATGCTCGGTGCCCGTCCCGTTACCATGCTCGCGTGGGAAAGCTTCGGCTCCGGCTGGGCGTCGGATGTGGTCAAACAGCTCAAACTGGATGACGCCACCGTCACCACCGCCGGATATGGCGAACTTCCCGATTTGGATGCGGTCGACTGGTCCAATGACGTTGTCTTCACCTGGAACGGCACTACGTCAGGTGTCCGGGTGCCGAACGGCGACTGGATCGACGCGGACCGTGATGGCCTTGCCATTTGTGATGCGACATCGGCGGTGTTCGCCATGGACCTTCCCTGGGACAAGCTGGATGTGACCACCTGGTCCTGGCAGAAGGCGCTTGGCGGGGAGGCAGCCCATGGCATGCTTGTCCTGAGCCCGCGCGCGGTTGAGCGGCTTGAAAATTACACACCACCCTGGCCGTTGCCAAAAGTCTTCCGCATGACCAAGGGCGGGAAACTGATCGATGGTATTTTCCGCGGGGAGACCATCAATACGCCGTCCATGCTGGCGGTTGAGGATGCGCTGGACGCCCTTAACTGGGCGAAAAGCGTCGGCGGCGGCAAAGGCATGATCGATCGTACCAACGCCAATGCCAAGGTGGTTTCCGATTGGGTGGCCAAGTCCGATTGGGCGGCATATCTCGCCGATGATCCGGCTATCCGCAGCACCACGTCTGTGTGCCTGAAAATTACGGCAGACTGGTTTACGGCATTGCCCGCCGACGATCAGTCCGAGGCGGCGAAGCAGCTTGTTTCCATCCTCGCCGATGAAGGCGCGGCACTTGATATCGGACATTACCGCGACGCCCCGGCGGGTCTTCGGATCTGGGCGGGTGCAACGGTGGAAACATCCGATCTCGACGCTCTTATGCCCTGGCTCGACTACGGTTACGCCAAACTTAAAGCAACATTCTAAAATAGCTTCCCTCAAAGGATCGAAAAAATGGTCAAAGTTCTTATCTCTGACAAGATGAGCCCGCGTGCGGCGGAAATTTTCCGTGATCGCGGCGTTGAAGTTGATGAAATCACCGGCATGACACCGGAAGAATTGAAAGCCTGCATTGGTAACTATGACGGCCTTGCTGTCCGCTCCAGCACCAAGGCAACCGCCGAAATTATTGCGGCGGCCACCAACCTGAAAGTCATCGGCCGTGCCGGTATCGGGGTGGATAATGTGGATATTCCGGCGGCAACGGCGGCTGGTATCTGCGTGATGAATACGCCGTTCGGTAATGCCATCACCACCGCAGAACATGCCATTGCCATGATGTTTTCTCTGTCGCGCCATATCCCGGCGGCCAACAAGTCCACTCAGGAAGGCAAATGGGAAAAATCAAAATTCATGGGAGTTGAGATTTACGGCAAGGTCCTGGGTGTTATTGGGTGCGGCAATATCGGCTCCATCGTGGCTGATCGTGGTATTGGCCTGAAAATGAAGGTTGTGGCTTATGATCCGTTCCTCTCTCCGGAGCGAGCGGTTGAGCTGGGCGTTGAAAAGCTGGAGCTTGATGAGCTGTTTGCCCGCGCCGATTATATCTCGTTGCATACGCCGATCACCGACAGCACCCGTAATATCATCAATGCCGAAAATATCGCCAAGATGAAACAGGGCGTGCGGATCATTAACTGCGCCCGCGGCGGCCTGGTGGTCGAGGAAGACTTAAAGGCAGCACTGGAATCTGGCCATGTGGCCGGTGCGGCGCTGGACGTTTACGTCGTCGAGCCGGCAAAAGAAAATATCCTGTTTGGCTTGCCGAATGTGGTGACCACACCGCATCTCGGTGCGTCTACCGATGAAGCACAGGTTAATGTTGCTATTCAGGTGGCGGAGCAGATGGCGGATTATCTCCTTCTCGGGTCTGTCACCAATGCCCTCAACATGCCGTCCGTCTCAGCGGAAGAAGCGCCAAAATTGCGGCCCTATATGGATTTGGCGACACAACTTGGCGGATTTGCCGGGCAAGTCACCGAAAGCGGGATCAAATCCGTCCGTATTGATTATGAAGGGCAGGCGGCATCCTTGAATACCAAGCCGTTGACCTCCATTATTATTCAGGGATTGCTCGGGCCGCTTCTCGATAGCGTCAACATGGTCAATGCGCCGGTTGTCGCCAAAGAACGCGGCATTGACGTCACGGAAAGCTACAACGATCGTGAAGACGATTATCAGACCCTGATCCGTCTTTGCATCACCACAGAGCAGCAAACCCGCGATATTGCCGGAACGTTATTCGGCGACAATCGTCCGCGGATTGTCAGCATCAAGGGCATTAATATGGAGGCCGATCTTGGCCCACATATGCTCTATGTCACGAACGAGGACAAACCGGGTTTTATCGGCGCGTTGGGCTCTGTTCTTGGTGGTGCGGACGTCAATATAGCGACGTTCCATCTGGGGCGGAATGAACAACGAAGCGAGGCCATCGCCTTGATCGAAATAGATTCGGAATTGTCGCCTGCTACATTGGAAACGGTGCGTAATCTTCCCCATGTGGCGCAGGTTAAAGCGTTGAAATTCTGATCTGATCCTTTGGAAATAGCGGGGTTCGCCCCTCACTAGAAAAGCGGCGCTAAAAAAGCGTCGCTTTTTTGTTGTTCCGGTTGGCGTTGCAGGTGAAATATGCTTTATAAGCCCACGTGATGAACGATTACTCTGAAAAAGGCCTGTTGCCGGCCGGGCTCGCAGACATGCTGCCGCCTGAAGCCGCCAGTGAGGCCGCTATTAGTGATACCCTCATGCGGGTATTCGCGAGCAATGGCTATCGGCGCGTGAAGCCACCCCTGATCGAGTTTGAAGAACATCTTCTGGAAGGGTCCGGTGCGGCCCTGGCGTCCAAGATGTTCCGTGTCATGGACCCGGTTTCGCATAGGATGATGGGCCTGCGTACGGACATCACCCTGCAGGTCGCCCGCATCGCCACGACACGACTGAAACAGGATCCACGGCCTTTGCGCCTGTCCTATTCCGGCCAGGTTCTGCGGGTCTATGGCACCCAGCTTCGCCCCGAACGACAGTTCGCGCAAGCTGGCGTTGAGCTGATCGGATCCAGCGATATCACGGCCGATGCCGAATTAATCCTGTTGGTGACAGAGGCGATGAACGCCCTTGATATTACCGACTATTCTATTGATTTAACGGTTCCAAATCTTGTTCCAACCATTTGTAATGAAATGGGAATTGATGCCGAGGTTGCATCGACTGCCCGGGAGGCGCTGGATCATAAGGATGCCGCCGCACTTGCCGACTATGAACCTGAATTTTCGGCCATTCTGATGGCTTTGTTGAAGGCATCAGGCCCTGCCGACGCGGCGCTGGAGGCGCTGGAGGCCTTGTCGCTGCCGGCAAAAGCCGCAAAACAGATTGCTGATCTGCATCGGCTGGTGTCGCAGCTTCGCGCCGCGGCGCCGGAACTGGAATTGACCATTGATCCCGGTGAATATCGCGGCTTTGAATACCAGACAGGCCTCAGCTTTACGGTTTTTGGTCGAAAGGTGCGCGGTGAATTGGGGCGTGGGGGTCGCTATCAGCTGATGGACGGGGAATCGGCCAGCGGCTTTACGCTGTTTCTCGACAGCCTGATGCGGGCGGTTCCGGCTAAAAAATTCGAGAGGACGCTTTACCTTCCCTTCGGCACACCCCGTAAACAGGGGCGCAGCTATCGGGCGGACGGATGGCATACCGTTGCCGGTCTCGCTGCCGAAAAAGACCTCAAAACTGAAGCATTGCGGCTCCATTGCAGTCATATGCTGGGCCTTGATGGTCTCCAAAAACTTTCCTAAGCAGAATATGTAAGGACACGGAATTATGGCGAACGTAGCGGTTGTCGGCTCTCAATGGGGCGACGAAGGCAAGGGGAAGATTGTCGATTGGTTGTCGGAGCGGGCCGATGTGGTCGTTCGCTTTCAGGGCGGTCATAACGCCGGTCATACGCTCGTTGTCGATGGCAAGGTCTATAAGCTGAGCCTGCTACCGTCTGGCATTGTTCGCGGCGGCAAGGTGTCGGTGATTGGCAATGGCGTCGTCGTTGATCCCTGGGCTTTGAAGCTGGAAATCGAGACAGTGCGCGGACAAGGGGTCGTTGTCGACCGGAACAGCTTGAAAATAGCCGAAAATGCCACTCTCATCCTTCCCTTGCACGGAGAGCTGGATGCGCTGCGGGAAGATGCGGCGACAGCCGTTAAGATCGGCACCACCCGCCGCGGCATTGGTCCCGCCTATGAAGACAAGACCGCGCGACGTGCCATACGGGTCTGCGATCTGACAGATACAGATTTGCTCAAGAGAAAAATTGCGACCCTGCTCGATCACCATAATGCCCTCCGTAAGGGTCTCGGTGCAGATCTGGTGGACGGCGACAAGTTACTGGAACAATTACTTGAAATTGCACCGACGGTGCTGGAATTTTCCGATATCGTCTGGCGTCGGCTCGATGAAGCTAAAAAACAGCGCAAGAGAATCCTGTTTGAAGGGGCGCAAGGGGCCATGCTCGACAATGACCATGGGACCTACCCATTTGTCACCTCGTCCAATACCTTGGCGGGGCAGGCTGCTGTGGGCAGTGGCGTCGGACCTTCCGCCATCAGCTATGTGCTTGGCATTACCAAAGCCTATACCACCCGGGTCGGCGAAGGGCCGTTCCCCACTGAGCTTTTCGACGACGTTGGCGTTGGCCTTGGCGAGCGGGGCCGGGAATTTGGTGTCGTCACCGGGCGCAAGCGCCGCTGTGGGTGGTTTGATGCGGTGATGGTGCGTCAGGCTGTGAAAACCGGCGGGATTACCGGCATCGCGCTGACCAAGGTGGATGTCCTCGATGGGATGGACGAATTGAAAGTCTGCATAGGCTACCGCTTGCGCGGTGAGGTGCTCGATTACTTTCCATCCAACATGGTGGATCAGGCGGCGGTGGAACCTATCTATGAAACCATGGAAGGATGGAGCGAAAGCACATTTGGCGCTCGCAGCTGGGGCGATCTACCGGCCGCGGCGGTCAAATATATTCGCCATATCGAGGAACTGATCGAGGCGCCGGTGGCATTGCTGTCGACCAGCCCGGAGCGTGAAGATACGATTTTGGTCCGCGATCCGTTTGATGATTAGGAAATTTCTAGGGTCCTGACCCAAAATTCTGGCTCAACTGACTGTTACAGCGATTTATTACCATGTTACGGTGCGAATATGAAAAATCCTTCCGGGAATATGGTGACACTGGCTTTTGGCGGCTTGATTGCGCTGGCCGTCGGGCTGGGGCTCAGTCGTTTCGTTTATACACCGATATTGCCGTTTATGGAAATAGGGCTCGGGATCAGTAAATCGCAGGCCGGTCTGATTGCGTCGGCGAATTTCCTCGGGTACCTGATGGGGGCCTTCATTGCGGTCAAGGAAACGCTCCCCGGGAGTTCGCGGCGCTGGTTTATATCCTCCTTGATTGTGTGTGCCGTCACGACCATGGCCATGGGCTGGACGACATCCTTCAATCTTTTGTTAGTTCTCCGCGTTATTGGCGGCGGCGGCTCGGCCTTTGTCATGGTTTTTGGCTCTGCACTGGTTTTGAAGCGCTTGGCCGCCGGGAAACGCTCCGGGCTTTCCGCGCTGCATTTTGCCGGCGTTGGAACTGGTATCGCTGTTTCTGCGGTGCTGATTGGCGGGCTCGTGAGCGCGGATATCGGCTGGCAGGGTATGTGGATCTGGAGTGGAGGTTTGTCCCTCGCGCTTGTGATCCCGATTTTCTGGCTTGTTCCCCCAGAAGAAGAAACGGCTGCAATAGCGACCGCGGCCTCGAAAATACGCTACGGCCGATCGTTGAAGGCACTGATTCTTTCGTACTTCCTGCTAGGTTTCGGCTATATCATTACCGCGACATTTATTTCGCTTTTGGTACGGCAAATGCCGCATTTGCAATGGATGCAGTCAATTATCTGGCTTGCTGTTGGGCTAGCAGCCATTCCTTCTGTGGCCCTCTGGACCTGGGTGGGTGCGCGCCTTGGCAATAATCACAGTTATGCGATCGCCAGCCTTCTCCTGGCCATTGGTGTTGCGGGCAGCGTTCTGGGCCAAAGTGAGTTGACAATCCTGCTCTCGGCGGTCCTGCTGGGGGGGACCTTTATGGGAATGACGGCGCTTGGTCTTATCAGCGCCCATGAGCTGGCTGCCGATAACGCCCGCCAGATCATGGCAGTCATGGCCATTGCCTTCGGTTTGGGACAGATGATCGGTCCGACTTTTGCGGGCCAGGCTTATGAAATTTATGGCAGCTTCGTTGTGCCGTCGCTCATCGCATCCGTAGGGCTGGTCATAGCGGCGCTTCTGGTGGTCTTTATTAAGGAGCCAGCGACAGGCAATCGCATATCTTAGGCCGGCCGGTCAGCTTAACGGCATTTTAACGCGAATTTGCGACATTTGTCTTTGTTGTTTCGAAGTATGATGTTGAGCGAATTATTATGTCCGGTACTGAAGTCATTAAGTTTGAAGATAGCGCCGGGAGCCAAGAGGTCGCGGGCGTCCTGAATGGGCGCTTCCGCGTCGATTTATCGGATCCTTTAAATTTTCTCGACAAGGGCGAAAACCGTGCATTTCGCGTCACCGATATGCAGAATGCGGAGGCGAAACTCTTCGCGATTACCTCCAACCCTTACGTACCCTATCGTCCTGAACTCGCGCATATCCTTAAAACGGCACATGTTCCGGGGATGCTTGACCTTCTGGACTATGGCGCCGTGAAGTTTGCCGAAACGGATATTCGTCAGTCTTTTATCTTCACGATGCCAGAAGGGGGCTTGGTATTTAACGCCAATGAGGGACCGCTTGCAGAACAACAAATCCTCGAGGTCATTGTGCCGCTTATTCTTCAAGTCATGGGTAGTTTGGAACCGATTGGAGCTGCCCATAGGGGCATACGGGCAGACAATCTTTTCTTTGTCGATGAAGGTCGCAAGCAGGTTATCCTTGGTGAGAGTGTGACGATGCCGCCGGGTTCGGATCAACCTGTCGTTTATGAACCCTTGGAAAGCGCCAACGCCCATATGTTTGGCCGTGGCAATGGATCATTGGGGTTTGACGCATATGCCTTGGGTGTCTTGGTCGTCCATTTGTTGGGGGGCAAGCTGCCGGGGCAGGGCCTCAGCGCAGAAGAGCTATTTACCCGCAAACTTCAGCATGGCAGTTTCGCCGCGCTCACCGAAGATGTCTCCTTGCCACCGTGGGCAAATTTGCTGCTGACCGGTCTGCTTCAGGACGATCCCCATCGCCGCTGGGATTTGGAGACACTTGGTCGCTGGCGCGAAATCATGCATGACCGACCGAAACCCGGACGCGGCGATCGCCCGGCACTCGCGCCTATTTTGTTTAAAGAACAGGAGTACCATTCGTCGCGCCTGCTGGCCCAGGCATTTTCGCACGATCCGAAGGCCGCAGCCGGGCTTCTCGAAAATGATAAATTGGGTAACTGGTTCAAAAATTGCCTGCATGATTCGGATACGGCGGACACTTTGTCTCATATCCGGACCACGTCGATCGGCGCCTCCAAAGGCCATAAACGCAACGAAATAACGGCGACAACACAGATCATCAGCCTTCTGGACCCGGAGGGATCCCTGTGGTTTCGGGATGTAACCTTTGCCTGGGGTGGGCTTGGTGGTTTGCTGGCCTACGCCTTTATGAAGGATCCAGGGTCGCTGAAAAATACGCTGGCCGAGTTGTTGGAAAATGGCTTGCTGTTGACCGTTGCCACTAATGACGAAGACTGGAGCGTTCTCAAGCGTCGGGGATGGCTCTCGATGTCCAAAGCCTCGGATTGTTTCGAATATATGAAAAGCAAGGCGCAGCTCGGTTTCGGCCTTGAACGCTGCCTGTATGAGATGAACCCGACAGTCGCCTGTCTCAGTTCCGTACTCATTGGCTGTGACGTGAGGACATTGCCGCAGTTTATTGAAATAGCAGAGAAAAAACTTTTGGCTTCACAGGGTAAAAGTAATCCGTTTGACCGCCATGGCGCGGCCTTTATTGCGGCAAAATCCAGCGGCCTTCGGAAATATTTCAGCCGCCTGAGCAATAGCAGTCAAGGAGATGTGGCCCATAGTATTGCGCTGCTTCAGATGGCTGCGCATTTACAAAAAATCTATCATCCGAAGCCCTTGCCGGGGTTTTGCTTGTTGATGGAAACGCTTCTGACACCGCTATTTGGAAAAATTCAGTCAGAACTCCGTCGGGAGCTCGCACGGAAACGGTATCAATCCGTGCGAAATTCCGGGGATATCGGCGCGATTTTGGCGACCGTAGACCTTGAGCGACAGCTGAATTTGGATAGTCAGGAATATATCCGGGCAATAGACGAATATGTTGGCGCCGAACGGCTTGCCACGCAGCTTCAAAATGCCGGAGAGGGCCGCAAGATGGCGGCGTCAAGATATGGTCACTGGATTGCCTCCGTGATCTCCATTTCCGCATTGGCAACAAGCATGGGCCTCTCAGGGCTGTATTTTTTTGGATAGGGACTATGGCGAGCAAGAAAAATAGTAACCAGACTGGGCAGAAAGCAGGGCATAGAGCGCCAGTTTTTTGGATACTGGTCTTCGTCGGCCTCGGAACCGTGCTGTTTCCGCCAACCATGCTTGTTCTGCTCGCAGGGATGATCCCGAGCATTGTTGCGGCCTTGATGCAGACGCCGCGGGCTGGCGGCAATATAGCAGCGATGATTGCGCTTAA
>NVRR01000083.1 GCA_002732675.1 Sneathiella sp.
TAAAATCCCGGATGTTCCAAAAGATACGCCGCTGATTGATATCAATACGGCTGGGATCATTGGTGCAGGCACGATGGGCGGCGGCATTGCCATGAACTTTCTGCAAGTTGGAATTCCGGTGACTATCGTTGATATGTCAAAAGAGGCGATCGATAACGGTCTCGGCATCATCACAAAGAACTATGCGGCAACTGTCTCCAAAGGCCGGATGAAACAGGAGGACATGGATAAATGTATGTCCCTGCTGACCACCAGCACCAAACTTGAAGATCTGGCCAATGTGGATATCGTTATTGAAGCTGCCTTTGAAAATATGGATGTGAAGAAGGATATTTTCTCCAAACTCGATGCGATATGTAAAGATGGCGCTATTCTTGCCACCAATACATCTACACTGGATATCGACGAAATTGGCGAGGCGACGTCGCGGCCTGAATATGTCATCGGCCTGCATTTCTTCAGTCCCGCCAATGTCATGAAGCTTTTGGAAGAGGTCCGGACCAAGAAAACCAGCGCCACGGTAATGGCGACCTGTATGGCGCTTGCCAAGCGGATCGGTAAAGTGCCGGCTATGGTCGGGGTCTGTGACGGATTTGTTGGTAATCGCATTCTGGCACAACGCGGCGATCAGGCCAACAAACTGATCCTGGAGGGCGCGAAGCTCGAAGATGTGGATCGGGTTCTGTTTGATTTCGGCATGCCCATGGGGCCGTTTGCCATGTCGGACCTGGCCGGAAATGATGTCGGTTGGCGTATCCGTCAGGGCCGGGGGGTCACAAGTCCGGTCGCTGATGCCATCTGCGAATTGGGTCGCTTCGGCCAGAAAACGGGCAATGGTTATTACCATTACGAAAAGGGCAACCGGACACCGCAACCGGATCCCATTGTCGAGGAGATTATTGTCAAAGCCTCCCGCGATGCCGGGATAAATCGCCGCCAGATTTCAGACGAAGAAATCCTCAAGCGCTGTATTTATCCGATGATCAATGAGGCGGCAAAAATCCTTGATGAGGGGATTGCCACCCGCGCCAGCGACATCGACGTGATATGGGTCTATGGCTACGGCTGGCCAGTGTATCGCGGCGGTCCAATGCGCTATGCCGATCATATCGGGCTTAAGAATATCTATAACGACATGCTGGAATTTAAGAAGGAGCATGGCGATCAATGGACGCCCGCACCGTTGCTTGAAAAACTCGCGAAGGAAGGCAAGGGGTTTAAGGACCTCTAGGCTTTCTTCGATGTGACTGATTTTAAAAGGCCTCGCGATTTTGCGGGGCCTTTTATTTTTTACCGTTGAGTATGATATAGGCCGCCGGAAACAGTGCCAATGAAACAAAAATACTGCCGATCAAAAAGCCGTCCTGAAATGTGTAGGCCAGAGCTTGAATGGTAATCTCGTCCGTCAGGCCGCCACTGTCCACTTCTTCAAGTAAACTCGCATGATGATAGGCGGAGCGGGCGGTGATGATGACGGCGATCAAATTCACGCCGGTCGTTGCACCCAGCATTCGGCAAAAATTAAGGGCGCCGGACGCCTGGGGAACCTCACTCGGTTTAACGCTGGAAAGGGACAGGGTACTGTTGGACGGCAGAATAAAGCCAAGAGCGATCCGACTCACAACAATCCATCCGGCGATCATCCAGAAACTGCTGTACTGGTCGGCATAGGTAAGCGCGTAGGAGGACACAACAAACAGTAAGATACCGGTAAGCAAAATCCTGTGCGGGGGCATTTTATCGATCAGTCGGCCGACAATAGGGGAGACCGCTGCCAGCGCCAGGCCACCAGGCAAAAGCAGCAAACCGGCATCTGTTGCCGTGGTCTGCAGGACCGTTCGGGCAAACAGTGGCAGCATATAAATGCTGGAGAACATGCCGGCGCTTGTGATTGCCCCGATGATGACGGTTGAGGTAAAATACAAATTTCGAAACAGATCAATTTGCAGAAGCGGCGCGGCGCTTTTGCGCTCCCGCTGGATAAATAGGATGATTCCGGCAAGAGCAATGCCTAGAAACACGAGGACTTTTGCATTGGAGAAATCATAAAACTGGCTGTTGGAGAGCCCCGTCAGGAAACTGGAAATTGTCACGGCAATCAGCAGAAAGCTGACAAAATTAAAGCGGCTTTTTCTCCCTGTTTCAGTCCTGTCTGGCAGGAAAACCCACCCCAGAACGCCTGCGATAAAACTTAAGGGCAGGCCGGCAGTAAAGGTGTAATGCCAGTCAAAGACATCGGTGATAACGCCGCCAATTGTCGGTCCAACAGCGGGACCGAGGACAACGATCATGGCGAAGGTTCCCATGGCAGATCCGCGTTTTTCAGGCGGAAACAGGATAAAGATGAGCGCCATAGATAAGGGCTGTAACATGCCAGCGCCAGCGCCTTGCAGGACCCGCGCGAGGATAAGAAGGTCAAAACTAAGGGCGAACTGACCAAGAAAGCTTCCTATGAAAAACAGGATTGTCGCCGCCATAAAGGTTTTTCTTGCTCCGTAATTTTGGAGCGCCCACGCTGCCGCCAGCATACAGACGGTTGAGGCGCAGAAGAAGCCTGTCGACATCCACTGGGCCGACGCCTGAGTGATATCAAATGTCGCCATGATATTGGTCAGGGCGACATTGATCATGGTCGAAGAAAAGATCGTCGCCAGGAGCCCGATGATAACCCCGAGCATGGCAACCCATTTATAGCCTTCGCCATATTTTTGTTCGAGAAGCTGTTGTCGGTTTTTCATGCTAAAACACGTTCAAAGGCGCGGACGGATAATATAGACCCGGCATATCAGCTTGAAAATTCTTCTCGGATGCTCCGGTTATGCTCGCCCAGGGCAGGGATGGCGCCATAGCGTCGCGCGTCTCCTTCAAGATGGATCGGGGAGGCGAGCAGATTGACTGGCCCTTGCGGACTTTCAACGGTCCGGCGGGTAATTTGCGGATGTTCGGATAGGTCGGCGACTGTATTGAGTGACCCAAAAGCGATATGTCCAGCCTGCAGCCGGGCAATTACCTCTGCGCGTGGAAGGTTGCCAAAGACCTTGTCAATTTCCACATTGAGCGCCGCCCTGTTGGCGACCCGGAGCTCGTTCGTCCGAAAGCGCGGATTATCGGCGAGAGTCGCATCCTTCAATCCATGCTCACAAAGGTTGCGCCATTCTGTCTGGTTCTGAATGGATATGACGACGGCGCCCTCGTCTTTCGTCTCGTAGGCTTCATAGGGCGCGATGGAGGGATGGGATAGACCCAAACGCCCCGGCGCCTTGCCGCCATATTCGTAATGGAGGAGAGGAACCGTCATCCAGTCGGCCATCCCGCCGAACAATGTGGACTTGACGGCGCGACCGCGTCCCGTTCGTTCACGCTCGTATAACGCCTCAAGAACCCCAACAAGGCCGTGCATACCGGCGGCAATATCGCAGACGGAAACACCAACTCGGCCCGGACTGTCCGGCGATCCAGTGACGGCGGCAAGACCGGTCTCGCACTGCACCAGCATATCATAGGCCTTCATCTTGGCGTAGGGGCCCTCTTCGCCATAGCCGGAGATATCGACGGTGATCAGGCGCGGATTTGCCGCTTGCAATGTCTCGCAGTCGAGACCATAGCGGCCGACGGCGCCGGGGGCGAGATTCTGAACGAACACATCAGCCTTGGCAATCATGGTTTTAAGAAGCGCAAGGTCGTCTTCTTGCTTGATATCGATCTGGATGGATTCTTTTCCCCGGTTGAGCCAGACAAAATAAGCGCTCTGACCGTTGACCACCGTATCGTAGTTGCGCGCAAAATCGCCTTCAGGACGCTCGATCTTGATTACCCGTGCGCCCGCATCGGCAAGGCGGCTGGAAAGATAAGGCGCGGCAACTGCCTGCTCGAGGGAGATGACGAGGATACCGTCAAGGGGGCCGGACATTTTGCTCTCCGTTTGTTGTTGGTTTTAGGGCAGGTTTATCTATGCCCCTTGGGCGAAATTTAATCAATAGGGGCTGCTATGACCCTGTCCAGATAGCGAGGGTTCGGCTGATATCGGCATAGGGCGCACCGCTTTCCTCATGCCAGACGTTAAAGGCCGCCTGCACCGCTGCCTGATCTTTCTTGGCCGTGAGCTTGCCGCTGGCGACGCCGAGTTTATTAAGCGCGCTCACCACATCCTGTGTCAGGATAAAACCATCTTTGCCCATCATCCTCGCGAAATAGGGACCCGAATTCCCGCCAAGCTGTTTGAAACGTTTCTTGATATCCGCATAGAACCCGATGGTATCGCTCGATGGCCAGTCGGCAAGGTAGTTGCCGATGGATTGATGCGTTTTCTCAAGCTCGACAAGGGCGAGCGCATTGTGATGTGTCGCCCGGATCTTGCCAAGATGGCGGATGATCTTGGTATTTTCCATCAACCCGGCGATATCATCTTCCGACATAAAGGCGACCTTGGCGGGCTCGAAGCCCAAAAAAGCGTCCTCAAAAGCAGGCCATTTATTTCGGACCATGGTCTGGTTAAGACCGGTGGAGAATATCCGGAAGCTCATGGCGGAAAAATAGTCCGCCGCTGGAATTTTTCGAAGATCATCTTCCTTCTTGATGCTAGGCATCCGGGCGGCAAGTTCAGTCGCACCGCCGGCATTCTCTTCTGCTTTGGCGTGAATTTCCTGATATGGAAGCATATGACCTCACCGACTTTAATGTTTTAAGGAAATATATGCCATCTGCGCCTACGCTGTATAGCCATTTTCACTGAGAGGTAATGTCCGGAGGCGCTCCCCCGTGGCGGCGAAAATAGCATTGGTAAGCGCCGGGGCGATGGGCGGCGTGCCCGGCTCACCAACCCCGCCCATGCGCCGACCGCTTGGGGCCAGGTGGGTTTCAATAATTGGTGTATTGGCAAGTCGAACCATATCATAATCGGGGAAATTTTCATTGACGACGCGACCGTCTTCGATGCTGATCTCGCCATAAAGCGCAGCGGACAGTCCGAAAATAATACTACCTTCCATTTGGGCGATGACTGTATCGGGATTAACGACGGTGCCGCAATCGATCACGCAGTAGACTTTATCGACGGTAATTGTTTTCGTCTCTGACACCGTCACTTCGGCGACTTGCGCGACGATGGAGCCGAATGATTCATGCAGGGCGACGCCGCGACCGCGACCAACGGTCAGCGGTGTTGACCAGCCACTGATCTCCGCTACTTTCCGGAGGACATTGGCGAAATCCGGATGATCAATAAGATGAGCAAGTCGGAAAGCAATAGGATCCTGACCGGCGGTATGGGCCATTTCATCCATAAAACTTTCCGTGAAAAAAGCGTTATAGGAATGCCCGACACTGCGCCAGAACCCCACAGGTATAGGCAAGCTCACAGGAACATGATCAACCAGCCTGTTGGTAAATTCGTAAGGGATATCCGCGGCCCCTTCAGCGGTGGTATTATCTGGGACATCCATGGTTGCCCAGGGCAGCAGGCGCGCCGTGAAAGCACCGGCGATCGATTGCGCGACAATCCGGTTTTGCCAAGCTTCAATTTTACCATCTTTTGTGAGCGATGCCTGAAAACGCGAGACAGCGGCAGGTCGATACATGTCATGCTGGGTATCGTTTTCACGTGTCCAGAGTAGTTTTACCGGCTGGTTTGGCAATGCCTTGGCGATGGTTACAGCCATCACAACAAGGTCGATTTCCAGACGACGCCCAAATCCGCCGCCGAGCAGGGTAGTGTGGACTTTGACATTTTCCGCCGGGACGTCGGCTATTTTTTCCGCAAGCCATTTTATGAGGGTTGGGATCTGGTTTGGCATCCAGATTTCGACGCCTGTCTCACTGACTTTCGCTGTACAATTCATGGGCTCAAGGCAAGCATGGGCGAGATATGGAAGTTGGTAGAGGCCTGTGACTTCACCTGTGGCGCTTGCTAGGACAGCGGCGGTATCGCCCGTCTCTGCATATATCCGCGCATCGTCGCTTTGCAGGTTTTCTTCCAATATCTTGAAGGCCTGTTCCGTCGAGAAAGACTTATTAATGCCGTCATCATAAGTGACGGGGAGGGCCTCCACAGCGGTTTTTGCCCGCCAGAAACTATCGGCAATGACGGCGATACCATCCTCGAACGGGACGATCTTGATGACGCCGGGCATATCCTTTATCGCCGCATCATCATGGGAAGCAAGTGTGCCGCCAAACACTGGACAGAGCTTGACGGCGGCATAGGCCATGCCGGGCAAGTCTATATCGATACCGTATTCCGCAGCGCCAGTGACTTTCGCCGGTATATCCAGCCGCGCTTGCGATTTTCCGATCAGATTGTAATTCGCGGGCTCTTTAAGAACAACATCGTCAGGGACAGGTTCGGACGCCGCCTTTTGAACAAAGTCGCCAAAAGTGCCCGATTTGCCGCGGCCATCATGTGAAATGACGCCCTTCGTGACCGTGCATTCATCTGCAGGGACATTCCATGTGTCCGCGGCGGCTATGACTAACATGCGTCTCGCGGTCGCTCCGGCTTGTCGCATGGGGCCCCAGGCATCGCGGACGCTTGTACTGCCGCCTGTGACCTGAACCCCCAGCATTCCCGCCACCGATGCTATGACGGATGCGCCCAATGTATCCTCTCCGTCATGATGTCCGTCGGAAAAAGGCAAGGCATCCTGCAGCACAACGATATTCGCATAGACGTCGGCAATCGGCGCCTGTTCAACCTTAATAGTGCCGAAATCCGCATCCAGCTCTTCGGCGACCAGCATGGCAAGGGATGTATAGACACCCTGTCCCATTTCCGAGCGTGGGATCGCCACGGTGACTTGTCCGTCCGTACCGATTTTTATCCAGGCGTTGAGGGCAATTTCTCCGTCTTTGGTGGTGGCGTAAAATGCGGCATTTTCGGGCGCGTCGGAGCGAAATCCATATCCAACGGCGAGGCCGCCGCCCACTAGGGCACCCGCAACTAGAAATTTACGCCTTGTGAGTTTAAATTTGCTCATGATCACTGCCCTCCCTGCATTTTCGCGGCCCGGTGAATGGCTTTACGAATTCTGGGATAGGTGCCACAGCGGCAGATATTGGTGATCGTCTCGTCAATATCCTCATCCGATGGGGCAGGGTTCTCTGCAAGCAATGCCGAAACCGCCATAATCATTCCCGACTGGCAATAGCCGCATTGCGGAACCTGTTCATCGATCCAGGCTTGCTGAACAGGGGTGATTTTGTCTTTTGCGAGGCCTTCAATGGTTGTGATTTTGGTATCGACCGCATCGGCTACGAGGTAGGAGCAGGAGCGTACGGGGGCGCCATCCACATGGACTGTACAGGCACCGCAGGCGGCAACACCGCAGCCATATTTCGTCCCCGTCAGCTTAATCGTATCGCGCAATACCCAGAGCAGGGGCGTATCTCCCTCAACATCGACCTGATATATTGTGCCGTTAATATCGAGATTAAGCATGATCCAGTCCGTCTTTGTTGATGATACGTGGCCTAAATATAAGAATATTGAATTTTATCTGCAATGTCGAAGCAGACAGTTAAGCGTCGCTATTTTCGATTATTTCAAGGAAATGCGTTCCATATTTTTCTTTCTTGCTGGCGCCAACACCAGAGAGCTCGCCAAAGGCATTCAGGGTTTGTGGTTTCAGCTGTGCCATTTCCACCAGCGTCTTGTCGTGAAAGATGACGTAGGGCGGAACATTCTGCTGTTTAGCCAAGGCAAGGCGGGTCGATTTAAGCAGCGCAAAAAGAACTTCTTCCGCTTTCGATGTAAAAATAGCGGACGACATCGTTTTTTGTTTTTTTGTTTTCTGCGAGACCGTTAGCTTCTTAAGCTGAAGTTTTTCCTCACCTTTTAAAACCGGTCGACACGTTTCATTCAGGGACAGCCCGCCATATCCCTCCGTGTCGACATTAATCAGGCCAAGCGCCAGTAGTTGTCTGAAAATCGATTGCCAGTCCGCGCGGGAAAATGCCGTGCCGAGACCATAGGTTTTAAAGGTCTCATGGCCGAATTTTCGTATTTTGTCTGTATCTGCACCAAGCAGGATATCGATAATATGACCGGCACCGAACATCTCGCCGGTGCGGTAAATTGTGGAGAAGGCCATTTGCGCTGCTTCGGTTGCGTCAAATAGCGCGGGCGGCGATAGGCAATTGTCGCAGTTATTACAGCTCATCGGTGGGTCTTCACCAAAATATTTCAGGAGCATATGGCGGCGGCACAGGGCACTTTCGCAAAACTGCAGCAGGGAATCGAGCTTGGCACGATCCAGCTTCTGTTGCTGCTGGCTTTTGTCCGGATTATGCATCAGGGATTTGAGCTTCGCCACATCCTGAAGGCCAAAGGCAAGCCAGGCGTCCGCCGGTAATCCATCGCGTCCCGCGCGGCCGGTTTCCTGATAATAGGCTTCCATATTCTTGGGCAGGTCCATATGGGCGACAAAGCGGACATCGGGTTTGTCGATGCCCATGCCAAAGGCGATTGTGGCGACAATAATAACCCCGTCCTCTTTCAAAAACCGTGATTGGGTTTTTCGCCGGACTTCGGCTGCGAGGCCCGCGTGATACGGCAACGCAATACGTCCGGTGGCAGCTATTTTCGCCGCAACCTGCTCGACTTTTTTGCGCGACATGCAATAGACGATGCCGGCATTTTCCGAGTGCTCAGCTTCGATAAAGGACAGGAGCTGCGAGACGCCGCCGACTTTATCCGTCAGTCGGTAACAGATATTGGGTCGGTCAAATCCGGCTCTGAAAATTTCCCCATATTGAAGGCCCAGCCGTTCAATAATATCCTTTTCCGTTGGCGTATCGGCGGTGGCAGTCAGGGCCAGTCTCGGGATATTGGGAAAATGCTCGTGCAGGACGGCAAGCTTCAGATATTCGGGACGGAAATCATGGCCCCACTGCGACACACAATGCGCCTCATCAATGGCGAACAGCGAGATTTGGCATTGGGCCAACAAATCCATAAAGCCGTTGGCAAAAAGCCGCTCCGGGGCGATATAAAGCAGTTTGAGATCACCCGCGAGAAGCGCCCGCTTCACGTCGCCTTGTTCTTCTCCGCTAAGCGACGAGTTCAAGGCCGCCGCGGCAATTCCGAGCTGTTGCAGGGCGTCAACCTGGTTCTGCATTAAAGCAATGAGCGGAGAAATAACAACGGCGACGCCGTCCAGACAAAGGGCAGGTATCTGATAGCACAGCGACTTGCCGCCCCCGGTCGGCATGAGGACCAGGGCGTCTCTTTTTGCGAGAATATGACGAATAATGTCTTCTTGCTGACCGCGAAAATCGGGGTATCCGAAAATGTCAGTAAGGAAATGTTTTGGATCACGGCTCATCCGCTCTTTATACAGGCATTCGGCGGTCAATCAATGGGGTTAAATGTGTAAAATTTTCCGTTTCAATTTTGGAATTTAAGCCGGCTCCGTCGTCGTCGAGACGACAATATAGCTGCAGGGCAGAACAGACTTGAAAGCTGTTTAGGAGTTTGCGGCCTGGATGCGCGCGCGGGGAGACTTATCCACAAGATTTTTAGGCCGAGGCGAAACGGTCCCTGTTTCTTTTTGACGGGTGTGCAATAAAGGGATGGCTCAAATCATTGTTGGAGGAATTGCCCGTGTCCCGGCCCAAGTCTCGCACCGCCGCTGGCCCTGAATTTATTCATCTGCGGGTTCATTCCGCCTATTCTCTGTCAGAGGGGGCGGTGCCGGTTAAGATGATGGCCTCCCTTTGTAAGCAGCAGGCGATGCCCGCAGTGGCGATCACGGATACCAGCAACATGTTTGGCGCGCTTGAATTTTCGTTGGCCATGCAAGATAGCGGTGTGCAGCCTATTATTGGCTGCCAGCTTGCCATTACAAGTCATGACGGGGTCGATCGGAGCGGACGAAAGCCGGAGCCGGATACGATTGTATTATTGGCGCAAAACGAGACGGGCTATCGCCATCTTCTCAAGCTTACCTCGCATGCCTTTTTGAAATCAGATGCCGGAGAGACAGCTCAAGTCCCGTTTGAGGTACTCGAGAAACATTGTGACGGCGTTATCTGTCTTATGGGTGGCGCCGAAGGCCCTATTGGTCGTCTGATCGCCAATGATCAGATGGACGCGGCGGAAGCTTATGTCGGGCGTCTGCAAGCGCTTTTCCCGGGTCGACTTTATATGGAACTGCAGCGCCATGGCACGCCGTTGGAACAGAAGACCGAGCCGGGCCTGGTGGAGATGGCCTATAAAATGGACATTCCGCTGGTGGCGACCAACGAAGTCTTCTTTCCCGATCGTTCTATGTACAGCGCTCATGATGCGCTGCTGTGCATTGCCGAAGGGAAATATGTCGGGGATTCGGACCGTATTAAACGGACGCCTGAACATTTTTTCAAATCCACCTCTCAGATGGTTGAGCTTTTTGATGATTTACCCGAGGCCATTTCGAACACAGTCGTAATCGCCAAACGGTGCGCTGTTGCCTCTAAACGGCATGAACCTATCTTGCCGACATTTTCCTCCGCCGATGGGCTCGATGAAGCCGCGGAATTGGAGGCGATGGCGACCAAAGGACTGCATATCCGCCTTGAGAATGAAGTATTTACGGCGGAGATGGACGAGACAGCACGGAGCGAGGCAGCAAAAGAATATATCGATCGCCTCAATTATGAAATTGGCGTGATCAACCAGATGGGCTTCCCGGGGTATTTCCTGATCGTTTCCGACTTTATTCAATGGTCGAAGGAAAATAATGTTCCTGTAGGGCCGGGGCGTGGTTCCGGCGCCGGGTCGGTTGTCGCCTGGGCGTTGACCATCACCGATCTTGACCCGTTACGTTTCGGCTTATTGTTCGAACGTTTTCTTAATCCTGAACGGGTGTCCATGCCCGACTTTGATACCGATTTTTGTCAGGACAAGCGCGAAAAAGTCATCCGCTATGTGCAGGATAAATATGGCCATGATCAGGTGGCGCAGATTATCACCTTTGGCACATTGCAGGCCCGTGTGGTTTTGCGCGATGTCGG
>NVRR01000084.1 GCA_002732675.1 Sneathiella sp.
GGTTTTTGCGGTGACGATGCTGATCCAGTTCGTCAGTTATCTGATGGAGGCGATTGCAGATTATCTGGAAGAGCCAGGCCATAAAGAACACGAAGTATCGATCGCGGCAGGGTAGCAGACAATGGAACTTCTTTTTCTACTCATTCTTGTTCTCCTGATGGCCTTTGCCTTGGGATCCGGATATCCCGTGGCGTTCGCGCTTCCCGGCACGGCCATTATCACCGTTGCTCTCGCGTCGATTTCTGGATATCTGTTTGAGGGTAACCCTGACGCGTATTTTCTGCAGGGGGGGCCTTGGCAATGGCTGAGCGCTGGTGTCACCAACCTCCGCGGCGTCTATTGGGAGGTTGAGCGCGATACCCTGATCGCCATTCCGCTGTTTATCTTTATGGGGATCATGCTACAGCGCTCCAAAATTGCTGAAGACCTGCTGGTTACCATGGCCCAGCTTTTTGGTCCTGTTCCGGGCGGTTTGGGGATATCTGTCGTCTTCGTTGGCGCCTTGTTGGCGGCGACAACGGGTATTGTCGGCGCCACGGTTGTCGCCATGGGACTGATTTCCCTGCCGGCGATGCTCCGAAACAATTATTCCAGGCCGCTGGCGACGGGGACGATTGCGGCCTCTGGAACGTTGGGTCAGATTATACCGCCCTCTATCGTTCTGATCATTCTGGCGGATCAGCTGGCAAGCGCTGTCGATCAGGCGGGGTCCGCCCGCAAGGCGCTGCATAAGGCGGCGACGGGCGAACTGAGCATGCCGTCCTCCTTTGATGTTGTCTCGACAAGTGCAGGCGAGATGTTCCTGGGCGCCTTTGTACCGGGTATGCTCCTGGTCGGGCTCTATATGGCTTTTATATTGGGCTTTGCACTTCTGCGGCCAAAGGCGGCACCGCCTGTTCGCTATGGCGGGAAGTTTGACGCGAAATTTTTTGGTAATCTGGCGCTGGCTCTCATCCCGCCGCTCGGCCTGATTTTTCTAGTGCTGGGATCGATTATTGCCGGTATTGCGACGGTGAACCAGGCGGGCTCAATCGGGGCCGCGGGCGCTATTCTAATGGCGGGCTATCGATTGCGTGAAGGCCAGAAGTATGCCTACACACCGGTTATCCTTGGGCTTCTTTCACTGGCAGGCGTCTTGGTTGTTGTTTCCTTTTTCGACACGAATATCAAGGCGATTTCGACGACGCAGGACGCTATTGGCGTAACGCTTGGCCTTATCGCCACCGTTGGGTTCCTGGTATCGCTTGTATGGAGTTGCTGGCGCGCCTATAAAATTGACGACACCCTTCAAGGTGTGATGATCGAAACGGCGAAGACGACCTCGCTGGTCTTTATCATTCTTCTGGGCGCGGCCATGTTGACGGCAGCTTTCCGCGCCTTTGGCGGCGAGGAGCTGGTCCGCGACTTCCTCAACAGTATGCCCGGTGGCTTCTGGTCAAAATTTGTCATCGTCATGGCGGTGATCTTTTTCCTTGGGTTCTTCCTTGATTTTATTGAAATCGCCGTCGTGGTTGTGCCGATCGTTGCGCCCATTCTGCTTGCGGATCCGACCGCGAATGTGACGGCCGTCTGGCTCGGGGTGATGATTGGCCTCAATATCCAGACATCGTTCCTGACGCCGCCTTTCGGCTTTGCGTTGTTCTATTTACGCGGCGTCGCGCCGCCTATCGTCAAGACAATTGAGATGTATAAAGGCGTTATTGCCTTCATCGTCTTGCAGCTTATTGCCCTGCTCGTTGTCGGGCTTTATCCGCAGCTGGTGAATTATTTGCCGAACCGGGCGTCACTGACAGCAGAGACGGCCCCGCCACCCAGAAACCCGAAGCTGCAATATTGTGTAGAAGAATATATTGCAGAACAATTTGTGACGGAGCGGGCGTCACTGGAAAGTGCGATTAACGCGGCCCGCCGTCTGAATTTGGATAAATTGCCGAAACATCTGGCGTCCAGCCTTACCAAGAGTTTCGATGCGGCGGAAAGCGCTCCGGGTATTTTGGGCCAGGCCTTTCAGGCCGAAGATGTTATCGATCAAAATGTTGATCTGTATCGCCCCAAGCAAGTGAAGGTTCGCAGAATAGAAAGTAATATCCGCGATATCGACGCTGAAATTCGGGAACACGATACTCTCCTCAGCCGTATTCGGGGTGACAACCATGATGCCGAAAAGCAAAAACTGAAGGACGAGATCGCGGCGCTAAAAGCAGAGCGCGATGAACTCTCCGCGAAGATCCCAGCGGAGTGGGCGACGACATATAAGGAATTCAGAAAACTCCTCAAGACCGAATCAACATTGCGAACGCAATTCCGGCGGGCGGCAGATACGGGATATCAGCCTGTTGTTGATTTCCTGACGGTCTTGCAAAGTAACGAAGCCTTTGCGGCGTTGAAGGCTGATATGGCGAAAATAAAGGCGGATTTGCTGCAAAAGACACCGAAAGAAATGGTTACAGAAGTTGAAGCGCTAAGCCGGCGGTTCGACGGCATTGCCGGTGCCTCGGATATTAAATCTGGATTATCGAAAGTTCGCCGTCGCCTAAAAGGCAAAACGCCCAAACTTGAGCAGGCCGCCAAGGAATTGGACAAGACGATAGCGGAATATGATACGCAACTTGTGTGGCGCAATAGCGCCGAGATCAATTTGGTCGCCGGGCTTGAGAAATATGAGAAGGCGCTTCGCGGTTCGGTCGGTCTGCGCTTGCAGTCAAAACTGAACAAGGAACAGGCGTTGTTCGTTGCCAGTTGTCGGTCTGGACACACGGATATTTCTCATAATTTCTGATCGGGGATTGGCGAGGGCGGTATTTTCTCAACCGGCCTTGCGACAGGGGGAGGGACCTTACGTCAGGTGAGGAGTTCCCACCCTTCGCGGGTCAGTATTTCAGACGGATGGAAGCGCTTTTTATAGGCCATTTTCGGGCTCTGCTCGATCCAGTACCCGAGATAAACATAGGGGAGCTGACGGTAGCGGGCTTGCAGAACATGCCAGAGAATTAGATAAGTCCCGGGACTGCATTTCTCCTCATCTGGGTCGAAAAAACTGTACACGAGGGAGAGCCCGTCACTCATGATATCGGTCAGGCTGACGGCAAAAAGGCTGCCGTCGGGTTTGCGAAATTCCACCAGCTGTGAGTTGACGGGGCTGTCTTCGACCATGGCCCGATAGTCATTAAAATCCATGTCGACCATGCCGCCATCGGAATGCCGGGACAACAGGTACTTATGGAACAGATCGAAATGCTCCGTTGTCGCTTCCGCCGGAAATTCACTTGCGCGTAAACCCTTATTCGTCTGCCAGATACGGCGGAATGATTTCTTGAGTTTGAATTCTCTGGCGCGAACGCGAATGGGAATGCAGGCATCGCAGCCGTCGCAGGCCGGCCGGTAAGCCAGATCCTGGCTCCGCCGAAACCCCGCCTGGCTCAACGTGTTATGAAGATGGTCCGGATCGTCCCCGGCCAAAAGAGTTACAACTTTTCGCTCCAGTCGATTGTCAAGATACGGACAAGGGGCAGGTGGAGTGGAAAAGAAAAACCGGGAGGGGATTTCCACGCGCTTCATACTGTCGTCTCTATCGTCATTTGTCCCATGAATTAAAGGGTAACGCAGAAGCTTCGATTAGCAAATAGCCGAGCCCGATAATTAGCCATATTTACATTAAACCGTAGTAAAACGGCGCGAAAATCGAAAATACCAGCCATAGAATTATGACCAACGGGGCTCCCGCCCGGAAAAAGTCAATGAATTTATAATGGCCCGGGCCCATGACCAGCAGATTCGTTTGATACCCCATTGGCGTGGCGAAAGAGCAGTTCGCGGCAAATATAACGGCATAGACGAAGATCATCGGATCGACGCCCAGCTCCAGACCAATGCTGATACCAATTGGCGTAAAGAGGACGGCCGTCGCATTATTGCTGAGAATATTGGTGAAGAACGCCACCATCAGAAAGAAGACGGAGAGGATAACCGGGGTGCCCGCTCCCATCAGCAACGACAAGACGCCATGGGCGATAAAGCTTGCGCCGCCGGTGGCATGCATCGCCGCTCCAAGGCCGAGGGCGGCCCATATGAGCAGCAGGATCTTGCGGTCAATGGACCGGCTTGCCTGAAAGATGTTCAAGCATCCTGTGACAACCATGGCAACGGCGCCGGTGACAGCGGCAACGACGATGGGCATTAAGCCGGTCGCTGCGGAAATCACCACAAGACCAAAAATAATACGGGCGCGCCAGGCGAGGGCTGTCGCCGGCAACTCACGTGCCGACCATTCCAGCAGGAGAACGTCGGGGTTACTTCTGAGCCGCATAATGTCGGAGCGATTGCCGAGAATAAGCAAAACATCGCCCGCTTCGAGGCGGATGTCGGTCATTCGGCTTGTTCGGATCATCCGGGAACGTCGCTGGATGCCGACCACCACGCATTTTGTGCGGTAGTGAAAGCTGACCTGGTAGAGCGCCCGGCCGATCATCCGCGATGCCGGGGCAACAACCGCTTCCGCCAGGGTCTGGTCCTGAACGGTTTTAAGCTCCGGCGGGGCGGCTGCAACGGCCTCATCAGTTTCCATAAATCCTTGCAATATCTGCGGGTTATCGGCCACAGCTTCGGTAATGGATTTGCGGGTTCCGGCGAACACCACGGCATCAGAGGGTTTGAGGGACATGCCGTCAAAAGGCGGGAGAATCACATGTTCGCCGCGCTGGATGAACCGTATGGTGATATTGCGAAGGCTGGGAAATTGGCCCGCAACGGCTTCTTCGCCGACCAGCGGACTATCCGGTGCAATTTCCATTTGAACAATAAACTGCTTCCCCGATATATCGACGACTTCCCCTGTGATCGAAGCGCGATTCGGCAGAATTTTCGGAACGATAATCAAGGCATAAAGCAGGCCAACACCGGCCAAAACCATGCCCGGGATGGAAAAATCGAAAAACTTGATTTGCGGCTGCCCGGCCTGAACCGCCGCCGCCATCACCAAAAGATTGGTTGAGGAGCCGATAAGGGTTGTCATTCCGCCAAGGATTGATGCGTAGCTAAGCGGGATCATCAGAGTAGAGGTGGACCGGTGAAGCCGCTCTGCCAGAGCCGTCATCAGCGGGATAAAGATCACGACGACTGGCGTATTATTCATGAAGGCGCTGATAATCAGCACGGTCGTCAGAACCACCGTAATCGCCATGACAGGATGGTGGCGCCGCAAGGTGACGAGACGGCGGATCGGTTGGTCCATCGCGCCCGTTCTGACGATACCCTGTCCAACCACCAGCAATGACAAGACCGTTATAAGCGCCGGATCGCCGATACCGGCGAGAATATCCCGGGCGGTGAGCAGGGAGGTTCCGGCGGCATCCGTGACGGGATAGAAATGAAAGAGCAGCAGCAGCCCGGCGATCACGCCGATTGCGGAGATTTCCAGCTCTATTTTTTCACTAGAAAAGGCGACAATGGCGGCGGCAATAAAGGCAAGAACAATCCAGATATGCAAAGATGCGTCAACGATAACCATAGAATGCGTATTAATTCCTTGCTGTTACATCGGGTAAGGTTAAAAACGACAACTGCAATCAACCTTACTCAGAACATCATGAGGATTGTCCACGATCTTGCAAGCTCGCAATTACACTTTTACCGCCAATGATTTCTGAAGAAACTGCTGAACCATGACGTCTTATTATGCCGCAACGGCAAACCCGCATACACCGCTTCCGACTTTGCAGGGGGACGTGACGGCAGATGTATGTGTAATCGGGGCGGGGTATACGGGCTTGCTCAGCGCGCTTGAGCTTGCGGAAAAAGGTTTTTCTGTTGTCCTGTTGGAGGCCCGCTCTGTGGGGTGGGGGGCGTCGGGCCGAAATGGCGGTCAGATCGCCACCGGATACCCGCCGGGCATGATCGAAACAGCAAAAATTGTCGGCCCTGCAGATGCCAAAAAACTGTGGCAATTGTCGGGGCAGGCAACGGCGATACTTCGTGATCGCATCTCCCGCCATAATATCGCCTGTGATTTAAAGGCGGGCGAGCTGTATGCGACGGTGAAGCCAGCGCATCGGGACTGGTTGCTGGCGGAAAAGGAATTCTGCGAAGAAAACTATGATTTTAAGGATTACCGATGGATTGATGAGCGGGAATTGCCGCAAATAATCGCGGCGACGCGCTATCATGGCGCTCTGCTGGATCTGAGCGGCGGCCATTTGCATCCGCTGAACTATGCCCTGGGCCTCGCCAGTGCAGCGCGGGACGCCGGGGTATCGGTGTTCGAGAAGACGCGGGTTTTTTCCGTTGAGAGCGGCAGCCGACCGCGTATCCAATGCGAACAGGGTCAGGTGACGGCGCAATATGTCATTCTTGCCGGCAACGCTTATCTTGAGGGGCTAAACCCGGCGTTGGCGGCGCGCATTATTCCCGTCAGCACCTATATTATGGCGACGGAACCACTGGGCGCAGAGCGGGCGAGAGAGCTGATGGCGACAGAGGCATGCGTGTCCGATACCAACTATAATCTCGATTATTTCCGGATGTCGGCGGATAACCGACTGATTTACGGCGGGCGCGATTATGCCGGACGACCAAAGGGGGATCAGAAGGCGCTGCTGCGTCAGCATATGCTGAAAACCTTCCCGCAGCTGTCTGATGTGAAAATCGATTTTATCTGGGATGGGAAGGTCGCCGTCACCCGCAACCGTCTCCCCGATATTGGCCGCATCGGCGCCAATATTTACTA
The DNA here is from genome assembly GCA_002732675.1 of Sneathiella sp. Lineage (GTDB taxonomy): Bacteria > Pseudomonadota > Alphaproteobacteria > Sneathiellales > Sneathiellaceae > Sneathiella. Next base: position 6,722 of record NVRR01000084.1, read on the forward strand.
TGCGCATGGCTTTTCGGGGCAGGGGGTTCCGCTTTCAGCGATTGCCGGAAAAATCACGGCGGAGGCGATTGCCGGGGACGCTGAAAAGCTCGATGTTTTCGGGCGTATTCCTCATAAATCTTTTCCAGGGGGCACGGCATTTCGCGTCCCCCTGTTGTCGCTGGCGATGTTTTATTACCGGCTGCGCGATTTACTGTGACGACAGCGATACCCGCCGGATCACCACATTGGCGACGAAATCATGCAGGCATCGACCGCGCGGATTAAACAATGAAACCAACAGGATCAAAGACGACGTTACGGCGATGGATAAATAGAAAACGACAGCATGGATAGCCGCCGTCAGATAATCGGGGTCCTCTCCGTCCAGAACCTCCATTTTCATATTCATGAAGCGCATGCCAATGGTCGCATTCCAGCTTCCGCCGATCAGTACGGTATTATAGGCGACAGGAACAAGCGCCACGCCGAGGAACAGAACAGGCGTCAGGGCGCCGAAACTGATGATACCCAGTATGGTGGCGATAAATCCGGCAATCCAGGTTATGATCCCGATACAGACGATATCGATAAGATAGGCGAACATCCGCCGCAGACGAATAGATTCGTAATCATCCGCACGGAAGCTATCGGAAAAGGCGCTGTCCCCGGAATTCCGGGAATTTTCCCCGGCCTTTAACGAACCGAGTTCTATTTGCCCGCCGCCCGCCTGTTTCATGTCTCAAACCCCACAATCACGTCATGACAATTGGTATCAGTCTCTATTTTTAAATGGTACTTGTTGATACAATTACAATAATCCATTGCTTGGGCTGCGGCGCATCAGGATCTGGAAAATATAAAGGAACTCCGATCATGCAATCCAGGTCATTTCTTATCCTTGTCCTCGCGGGCGGGCTTATCAGTCTGTTGGCCATGGGCAGCCGGGCCTCTTTCGGCCTATTCCTGGAGCCGGTATCGACCGATCTGGGCTGGGGCCGCGAGGTATTCGCCCTTGCCCTGGCCATACAGAATATCGTCTGGGGCCTTGCGCAGCCCTTTGCCGCGATGGTTGCGGATAAATACGGGTCTGGCAAAACGCTGCTGGTTTCTGGGCTTGTTTATTCAGGCGGTTTGTTCCTGATGGCGGAAACAACAACGCAGTCGGAACTATATCTTTCCGCGGGTTTTCTCATCGGTCTCGGCCTTTCGGGCGCCGGCATGGGCGTTGTGATGGGATCTGTCGGTCGGGCGGTCTCCGATGACAAAAGATCCATGGCGCTGGGTATTGTTGGTGCCGCAGGAAGCCTCGGGCAATTTACAATGGTCCCGCTGGGGCAGGCATTTTTATCAAGCTATGGCTGGTCAACGGCTCTGATGCTGATCGGCGTTTGTTCCTTGCTGATCATTCCGGCGGCGGCCGGGGTGAGGGGGAAGGCCGAGGACAGCAATGTCGCGGGCGCCGGCAGTCTGACCCTCGCCATCAAGGAAGCCGCTGGTAACAAAAGCTACTGGTATCTGTTTGCCGGGTTTTTTGTCTGCGGTTTTCACGTCACTTTTTTGGCGGTCCATTTACCGGCCTATATTGTTGATCAGCATATGTCGGCTGACTATGGGGCGACGGCTTTGTCCATCGTCGGATTGTTTAATGTGTTCGGATCACTGGGGGCCGGGTATCTTGGCGGAAAATATCCGAAGAAATACCTGTTAAGCTCGCTCTATTTTGCCCGTTCCGCGCTTTTCGTGGCCTTCATCATTGTGCCCATAAGCCCGCTGACCATCATTATTTTCTCCGGCATTCTGGGCTTGCTTTGGCTGTCAACGGTTCCGCTGACCTCTGGCCTCGTCGCCGTTCTTTTCGGGCCGAAATATATGACGACTCTGTTCGGCTTTATTTTCTTTAGCCATCAGGTCGGTGCGTTCCTGGGGGCCTGGCTTGGCGGTGTGGCTTTTGATGTATATGGATCATATGATGTAATCTGGTGGCTTAGCGTCGCCCTTGGACTGGTGTCCGGGGTATTGCACTGGCCGATAAGTGAGACGGCGCTTGTGCGGCAACCGCAAACAGCGAGTTAGGTAATTTCAGTCATGAGTTTAATCCGGCGGCAAGACAGGTCACCCATTGTTGCGATCCTGTTTATACAGGCCCTCGTCTACGGCGGGCTGTATCTCCTGTCCCCCTATCTGGAAGCACTGCTTGGATATACGATACCGCTTTTCTGGGGGATGCTGGCACAGGGGGTATTTGCCGGGCTGATCACGGCGCTCTGCGGTTTTTCCCGATGGTGGATCGTCGGCCAAGCCGCCCTGCCACCCTTGGCGGTGTTGGCGCTGGCTGCAAATATTCCGGTTTGGGTTTTTCCGGTTATCCTTATTCTTCTGGTGCTGATTTTTTGGAATGTTGCCACCAACAGAGTGCCGCTTTATCTCACGAACAAGGAGACAGCCGCGGCACTACTCGATATGTGCCCAAAGACCTCCGGTCTGCATTTCGCGGATTTGGGAAGTGGTCTCGGCGGCACGTTACGGTTTCTTGCCCGGCATTTACCGGACGCTCGCTTTACCGGGCTGGAAACGGCGCCGTTGCCATTTGCCGCCACCTATTTGTTTGGAAAATTTGGCGGGCCGCGCAACCTTTCTTTCCGCTTTCAGGATATCTGGAAGCAGGATCTGGCGGAATTTGACATTGTTTATTGTTTCTTGTCACCCGTTCCCATGGCCCGCCTGTTTGAGAAAGCAAAAAACGAGCTAAAACCCGGCAGCCTGTTTATCAGCAACAGTTTTGCCATCCCGGAACACGAGCCGGATGAGGTTGTTCTTCTCGAAGATCGCCGAAAGACACGGCTTCTTGTCTGGAAAATGTGAAAGCCGGGCTTATTTCAAGTTTTTGGGTAATACCGGCGTTTCGCGCAGCAAAACAATGGCAATGCGGCGGTTGCCCGGATTGGAGGGATCGTCAACGATCAACGGTTCCGTGTCCGCCCGACCCGCGACTTTTGATATCCGGTCCGCCGCCAGGCCGGCATCGATCATGGCGCGGCGGGAGGCATTTGCCCGATCAGACGACAGTTCCCAATTGCTGTAATTTCCGCCATTGTAGGACGAGCTATCCGTGTGACCGCTGATGGAGAGCCGGTTGGGCAGCGCCTTGATGGATTTGGCAATTTTGCCCAAAAGCGCTTTGGACCGCTGTGTGATTTCGGCACTGCCGCTTTTGAACATGCTTTCGTCAAACTGGTCGACGATTTGTATTCTGAGGCCCTCTGGTGTCATATCAATGATGATATTGTCATTGAGGCCGGAAAGTTCCGGGTCCTTGGAAATGGCCTGACGTATTTCCTGTTTCGCATCCTCAAAACTGGCTTCTTCTATTTCCGCAAGTTTCGCCAGCAGTTCCGCTTCTTCCATTTCCCGGGCTTTTGCGTCGGCGCCCTCATCCTTCTTGCCCTCTTCAGGCGGCTGGATACTGGAAACCACCGATGGGACACCGGTATCTGAGATGCGTGCGCCCTCGGTTTGCATGCTTTTGCCGCCCATTACCCCATCGGAGCCGGACTGGCTGATGCTGGCTGTTGTCGGGGCGAAATAGTCTGAGAGGCCTTGTTTCTGCTCTTTCGTCGCCACGTTGAGCAACCAGAGCAACAGAAAAAACGCCATCATCGCGGTCACAAAGTCAGCATAGGCAACTTTCCAGGCGCCGCCATGTGAGCCGTGGCCGCCTTTCTTTACCTTCTTGACGATGATGATCGGGGCGACGTCAGCCATGGATAAAACCTTAAATCGAGATCATTGGGAGTTTAAACTGTGGGAGCTTCATTGCAGGCTTCTTCAACTTCCAAAAAGCTGGGGCGTTCATGGCTATAAAGGGTTTTGCGGGCAAACTCGACTGAGATTGCCGGGGCATAGCCCTGCAGATGGGCAAGCAGTCCCTGTTTCATGCAGTCATAATATTTGCCGTCGGCTTCCGCGTATTGCTCCAGGTTTTTGCCCATGGGAGAGAAAAGCCCATAGGCGACAAAAATACCAAAGAACGTACCGACCAGCGCCGCTGCAATCAGGCCGCCGAGAATTTCAGGCGGCTCGGCAATCGAGCCCATGGTAACGATAATACCTAGAACGGCGGCGACAATACCGAAGGCCGGCAGGGCGTCTCCGAGGGCGGTAACGGACGACGATATGGCATGCCCTTCGCTGTGGTGGGTTTCGATATCCTTATCCATCAACGCTTCGATTTCAAAAGGATTTTCCGTT